>CACZPQ010000046.1 GCA_902783185.1 uncultured Erysipelotrichaceae bacterium | reverse complement strand
GCATTATAAAAGGATGATTTTCATCATCCTTCATAATCAATTCATTTATCAAATTTATCGTTCACCAACACTATTTGACAAAGAACCCTTATTTATACTATATTCTTCAGTTTGAATATTATCAATATTTTGTTTACTTGAATCAATTATTGTTGAAGTATCAGTTACTCTTACAGGTTGAGGAACTGGAATATCATTCAAACTTGGTAATTCAGAATCCTTTTTTTCTTTAGCAGGTAATACATCAGGTGTAACACCTACAGATGAAAATTCGGATGGTTGAGTACTTACCTCTTCACTTGGTACTTCAACACTTTGATTATCTTTTTTATATTCAGATAATAATGTTGCAGCTATAGAATCTAAATCATTTTCTGCTTGAGCAACATCATTACTATTAATTTCTGTAACTACTTCTTCAGGTGTTTCAATTTTAATTTCTGGTGCTTCAACTTCTGGTGTAACAACATTATCAACACTTGGAGTTACAACTTCTTGAGGAGTAATAGTAGATTCATTATTATCCACAATAGGTGCAGGTATTTCTATTTCTTTGAATTCTGAACCAGTTGTTTCTACACTACTAACAACATCATTATTACTAATATTAATTTTTTCTTCTTTAATTTCATTAATCTCAGGAGAAGTAACATTAATATTAACTTCTTGTGCTTCATCGTTTACCTTAGCAAATGCATCATTTGCTGTATTATCAACAACATTTTTCTTCTTTTTTGCATCTCTTAAAGCTAAAATTAGAACAATAATAAATAATACTGCCAAAATAGCGATAATTGTAAACAATACTGGAGCAAAATACTCCTGACTATATAATTTGTCTAAAAATTCCATACTTATAACCACCTTTTTATTATCTCTATACTATAAATGATATCATAATAAAAATATAAAATCAATTATTTTTAAAATAAACTTAATTGAGAAGTTTCTGGAAGTCCATCTAATGTATGTAATTGTTTTAATTTTTCAATTGTTGTTGAACTAACCTTTCCTCTTAATTGTAAATCCTCAATACTAATAAATGGTTTTTTATTTCTAGCTTCAACAATAGTTTTTGAAACCTCTGCACCTAGACCATCTAATGTTCTAAAAGGACATATCATTGTTTTATTATCATCAGCTAAAATAAAGTTTTTACTATCCGATTTTTCTATATCTATATTACCAAATTTGTATCCTCTTGCTGTAGCTTCTAAAGCAATCTTTAACGTTTTTAAAACACTTTGTTCTTTATTTGTAGCATCAAATCCTTTACCCGTTATTTCTATTATTTTCTTCTTTATAGCATCATATCCACCCAACATTGCTTCTATATCAAAATCATCAAATCTTGTTGAAAAATATGTTGTGTAATAAATCTCAGGTTTATGAACTTTATACCACGCAATACGATAAGCAGACATTACATATGCCGCAGCATGTGCTTTTGGAAACATGTACTTTATCTTTTGACATGAATCAATAAACCAATCTGGTATTTTTGCATCTTGCATTAATTTTTTATGATCCAACCATGCTTCTGGTTCTTTACTAGCTTTACCTTTACGAACAAATTCCATAATTTTAAATGCTTTAAATGGTTCTAATCCACGATAAATAAGTTCTACCATAATATCATCACGACATCCAATTACTTTTGAAAAAGGCACTACATTTTTTTTGATTAATTCTTGAGCATTTCCAAGCCAAATTCCCTCACCATGTGACAAACCAGATATCTTAACTAACTCAGCAAAAGTAGTTGGTTTAGTATCTTTAACTAATTGAATAGTATATCCCGTTCCAAATTCAGGAACACCTAAAGTTCCAGTTTCGCACATTATTTGTTCATTGGTAACACCTAGTGCTTTAGTAGATGAAAATATTGACATTGTTTCTTTATCATCTAGCGGAATTTTTGTAACATCATCACCTGTTAATTCTTGAATCATACGAAGTTGAGTTGGATCAGTATGCCCTAAAATATCCAATTTTAAAACATCTTCATCTATAGCATGATAATCAAAGTGTGTTGTTCTCCACGCCTTTGATGGATCATCAGATGGAAATTGATAAGGAGTAAAATCATATACATCCATATAATCTGGAATAACAACAATACCTCCTGGATGTTGTCCTGTTGTTCTTTTACAACCAGTACATCCTTTAGCTAATCTTTTTATTTCAGCAACACGCCTTGTTGAATTTATATTTTCTAAATAACCTTGAACATATCCAAAAGCTGTTTTTTCTTCCACTGTTCCAATAGTTCCTGCACGATAAACATTATCAACACCGAACAATACTTTTGTATATTCGTGAGCAGATGCTTGATTTAAATCTGAAAAGTTAAGATCTATATCTGGTACTTTATCAGCATTAAATCCTAAGAATGTTTGAAATGGTATATCATGTCCATCTTTATGCATTAATGTATTACAATTAGGACATTTTTTATCAGGTAAATCATATCCACATTTATATTCGTTACCTAAACTTTCCCCATCATCATTAGTAAATAATGATAATTTACAATTAGAACATACATAATGTGGAGATAAAGCGTTTACTTCAGTTATCCCCATAAGATACGCTACAAAAGAAGAACCTACACTACCTCTTGAACCTACTAAATAACCTTCATCATTAGAATGTTTAACTAATTTTTGAGCAATTATATAAATAACATCAAAATTAGCACCAATAATAGCAGTCATCTTTTTTTTAGCAGCTTTTTTTATTTCTTCATCAGATAAGTTATCTTCATTATTATCCTTTAAATATAAATATATTTCATTTTCAACTGAATCAGGTCCCTTTAAAATAACTTCATGTAAATGTTTATAAACATCTTTATTCTTAGTGTTTCCCTTAACTGCATCAATTAATCCTTGTCCATATAACTCTAATGCTATTCTTTCTTCTATATGTTCTGGTAATGGATCACCATATAACTCTTTTGCTTTATCATATACTAATTTAGTTAAATCTTCTTTTGAATTAGGAATTTTTGGTGCAAAAGGAATTCCATGAGTATTTATAATAACTTCAATTTCTTCAATTTGATCAGCTATTTTATTAGTATTCGTTACAACTATTTCTTTTGCCTTTTCTTCACCTAAAAATTCAAATTCATCTAACATATCATTAGTTGTTCTTAAATACATATTAGGAACTTCAATATTATTTCTATTCAATGGATGCAACTTACCATTAAATTTTTGATTAACTATTATCTTTCTATAAATTAAATCTTCTTTAGCCAAATTATGTACATCACCAGTTGCTACAACAATCTTTCCTGCAGATTCAGCAACTCTTATTATTTTTTTAAGATGATTTTGTGCCTCGATTACATTTGAAAATCTAGCATTAGGACCTATCAAATGTGCAAATACAGATACTGGTTGAACTTCTATATAATCGTAGAAATTCATCATATTTACTAATTCTTCATCTTCTAAAGTATCTGCTTTTTCAAATACTTCATTATTAATACAGGCAGAACCTATTAATAATCCCTTACGTAGTTTTTCTACTTCCCTTCTAGGAATCTTTGGTTGATCATTTTTATATAAATATTTAGTATTTGCTATTGAAATAATTTTAAATAAATTCTTTAAACCAACTTTATTTTTACATAATAATGTAGCATGGAAAGGTCTAGCAAATCTTACTAATGATTCCATATCTACTTCATCCAGTATCTTAGTTGTTGTTGTTATATTTCTATCACACAATGTTTTACACATTTTATAAAATGCAATAGCAGTACCCTCAGCATCATAATCACCTCTATGGTGTTTATCTTCATCCCAAGGAACCTCTAAATTCTTAACTAATGTAGATAGTTTATGATTTATCCAAGATGGATATAGCATTCTAGCCATTGACATTGTATCAAGCACTGTATAATTAAACTCACCTAAATCATATTTAGAACATGCTGCTCTCATAAATGAAATATCAAATTTAGCATTATGAGCAACCATTGGTAAATCATTAGCCCATTTTAAAAACTTCTTTGTTACAGTTTTTTCATCTTCACAATCCTTTAACATATCATCAGTAATTGCAGTTAATTCAACTATTTTTGGTGGCAATTTACGATTAGGATTAATTAATTCATCAAATCTGTCTGTTATTTCACCATTTTTTATTTTAACAGCACCAATTTCAATCATTTGATCAGAACCAGCATAAAAACCAGTTGTCTCAGTATCAAAAACAACATATTCTTGATTCATTAAATTATAATCTTTATTTTGATAAATGATATCAACATCATCATTAACAATATTCATTTCAGCACCATAAAGTACTTTAAAATGTTCATTTTCTTCTTTATTCTTATTCAAGTCATTAACAACATGAAAAACATCTGGAAAAGCTTGTACACAGTTATGATCAGTTACAGCTATTGCTTTCATTCCCATATTATATGCAGTTTTAATTAGTTTTTTAGCATCAACAACTGAATCCATCGCAGACATCATTGTATGCGCATGTAGTTCTACTCTTTTTTCCTCTGCTTCATCAATAACAATATTTTCTTTAGCTTTGATACTTTCAATATTATTAATATTTAATGCTATATCTTTTAAATAATTATCATATTTTACATTTCCTTGTAAACGATACCAAGAGTTTTCTTTAATTCTTTTAGATATACTAATAAATTCTTCCTTTTCTCTAACAAAGAACTTAGCTAAGATACTATTAGTATTATCTGATATCATTAAATTAAACATATTAGTTTTTTCAAATTCTTTTGCTTCAATATTAAATACATATGCTTCAACAATAACATTATCAATTTCACCAACTATATCATCTATCTTAGTTAAAGCACCATCAACATGTTTACCAAGTATAATAGGACTTTCTTCCTTATTACTAACACTATTACTTTCTTTAACACTATTTATTTCATCTTTAATTTTATTATTCTTTTCTTCATTTAAGGTACTAGTTATATCAATATCATTAATTCCATATTTACCTAATTCATTTATAATATCTTTTTTATTAGAAATTATTAAATCTACATCTACCTTTGTGGCAACATCTAATACTATTTCACTATCTTCTATTTTAATATTTGCTTCCTTTAAAGTAGATAAAGATGGTGATTTTTCAATCATTTTATCTAATAAATAATTAAATGTTTTTAAAATATTATTTTCACTTACTTCATCATATCTTAAAGTAATAATACATTTTTTTTCTTTATTAATACCTTTTTTTGCACATTCTAATAATTCATTAACTATTTCTGGTTCAATAAAGTCTTTAGAATATATATGAACATTAAAAGTTTCTGTTGATTTAATCAATGTAACACTTTCAATTTCAATATCTAGTTGTTTATTAAAATCAATACTTTTTAAAAACTTTATTGCATTCACTTCACTTCAACTTCTTTCTACATTTTTGTAATTTTATTAATTGTTATTTGGAAGTCACTCATTCTTTTTGTAACTCTTCCCATTACTTCAACTAAATCTCCCTTATTGATATTTTTTATCATATTATAGCCATCTGAAAACAATACAAAATCTAAGCTTGCTGTTTCATCACTTGCTTTAATCAAAGCCATATTATCCCCTTTTTTAGTCTTAATAACTCTTACATTATCTATTATAACAATACATTTAACAAATTTGTTAAAAAACTTTTCAATATTAGTTAATTTTGTTATAGATTTGTCAAGATATTTACTTGCTGGATGATTGTTTACATAAAAACCATATGCTTCATATTCTTGATTTATTAATTCATCTTTTGAATATTCATCATATACCTCTAATAATGGCTTTTCAACTAATGATTCATCTAAATTAGCTAATAATTCAGAGTATCTAATTGCATTATCTAAATTTTCAATCATTGTATGACGATTTATATTAAAATCATCTAAACAACCTGCATATATTAAATATTCAATTACTTTTTTATTTATATTTTTTGAATAACATCTAGCAATAAAATTAAAATAATCGCTAAATAAATTATTGTCTCTTATACTAATTATTTCATCTTCAACTATATTACCAACATTTTTTATAATACTTAGTGGTAATCTTAATTTATTATTTTCAACTTTATAATACTTATCACTATAATTAATACTAGGTTTTAGTAAAAATATATTATTTTGTTTTGCTATTTTTAAATATTGATTAGTTTTATCAATACTACCAACATTCATATTTAATAATGTTGTTATAAAATATTCTTTATAATATGTTTTTAAATATGCCATTTGATAACCAATTAATGCATAAGATACACTATGTGCTTTATTAAAACCATAACCAGCAAACTTTAATATTTTTTCATATGTTTTAGTAGCTACTTCTTCACTATATCCATTATTTACTGCAGACTTAATAAAATGTTCTTTTTCTTCGATAATTATACTTTCTTTCTTTTTAGACATAGCCCTTCTTATATTATCAGCCTCAGCAAATGTAAAATTAGCCATTTTTCTTAATATCAACATAATTTGTTCTTGATATATAATAATTCCATAAGTTTCAGAAAGTATCTCTTTTAGACTATCATCTATATAATCAATTTTTGTTCTTCCTTCTTTTCTAGCAATAAACTCATCAATATATTCCATAGGTCCTGGTCTAAATAAAGCTAGTGCTGCATATAAATCACTAAAAGTTTTAGGTTTTAACTTTTGTAAGAACTTTTTCATTCCATCACTTTCAAATTGAAATATACCATCAGTATTTGCACAAGAAAATAATTCATACACTTTTTCATCTTCTAAATTAATTTTATTTAAATTTATTTCATTATTTATAAGGTCTAATATATTATGAATAATGGTTAAATTAGTAATTCCTAAAAAATCCATCTTTATAATACCTAATTCCTCTAAGTAATTTAAAGATATTCCGGTTAATACATTAGAATCACTACAACATATTGGTATTATTTCATCTAATTCAACATCACAAATAACAACACCTGCAGCTGTTGTAGATATTTGTCTTTTTATTCCTTCTAAATAATAAGACTTTTTATAAACTTCTTTTAATTCAGGGTATAATTTAAAGATTCTTTTTACCTTTTCATCATTTAAATTATCCTTTAATGATAATCTTGGATCTATTACTTTAGTTAATACATCTATCTTTTTATCTAGATTAAAATATTTAGCAACATCTTTTAAAACTTGTCTGGATCCTAATGTTCCAAACGTTAATACTGGAGCAACTTTTTTATTACCATATTTTTCTTTAACATATTCAATAACTTGATCCCTTTTTTGATCTTCAAAATCTATATCTATATCAGGCATAGTAATTCTTTCTGGATTCAAAAATCTTTCAAATAATAAATTATATTTTATAGGATCAATATTAGTTATACCAATAGAATAACTAACTAAAGATCCAGCTGCACTACCTCTTCCTGGTCCAACAAATATATTATTATTCTTAGCAAATTTAACATAATCATAAACTATTAAGAAATAGTCTACAAATCCCATCTTATTAATAACATCAAGTTCATAATTTAATCTATCTATATACTCTTTTTTTACATTATTATTAAATCTTTTTTCAAGTCCTTTATGACAAAGAGCATATAAATATTTATAACTATCATTAATATCAGTTTTAAAAACTGGAATATGTCTTTTGTTCTTTTCAATTTCAATATTAATTAAGTTTATAAATTTCTCATTTATTTTATAATCATCTTCATTTATTTTTTGAATATACTCCATCTTAACAGTATTATTATCATTTCTTATGCTATCTAATATTTCAAATAATTTAGCATCTTCCTTTAATGAATTACATTCATTTATACAAACAATATTTTTAGATAATATACTTGCATTCTTTTTCTCATACTCATTTTGATAGGATATAAACACATATTCAAATGTATCTTTATAAATAGAAAAGTAATCTTTGACATTAAATGGAATTACCATAATAACATCTTTATTATATTTTTTAAAATTATCAATTGTTAAATTTTTATTCTGAATTAATGTATTTATTTTTAATAATGATTTATACCCAATATTACTTTTTGCATATAAATAATAATGTTTATCTTCGATTACTATTTCCAAACCAATAATAGGTTTTATATTATTTTTCATACATAAATCATATAATTCAATAGAACCAAATAAATTATCGTCAACTAATCCTATATGATTGATATTATTCTCAATACAAAAAGAAACCAAATCAGGTATTCTGATTAAGCTTTTTAAAATAGAATAATCTGATTTAATTCCTAATGTATTGTACATAAAACCTCCTTATTTAATAATTCTTTTAGATAGTTTTTTTACTAATGCTATTGGTTTTTTATAAATAATACTAATTATTTTATCATCAATTTCATCTTTTGTTATTATGTTTCCAATAGGAAAACCATCAACATATAATCTATCATCATATTTAAGTTTGTTATTAGTTATAATCATTTCTTGTTCAGATATGTCTAAATTCATATATTCTTCATATGTTAATCCTATTTTATCTAATAAAACAAGATTAATACTTTCCTTTGTTTTGTCATTTATAATCATATAAAAGAATTCCTTTCTAAAATAAAGAATCTTGATAATGAGCAATCTTCAAATGTTCATATGCTTTATCAGTTGCCACTCTACCCCTTTGTGTCCTTTTTATAAATCCCTCTTGTAAAAGAAATGGTTCAACTACATCTTCAATTGTAGATACTTCTTCACCAATTGATGTTGCAATAGTTTCAACACCAACAGGTCCACCATTAAATTTATTAATTAAAGAAGTTAAATACTCAATATCTATTTGATCTAAACCATATTGATCAACATGTAATTTTTCTAATGATGACATCGTTATTTCCTTTGTAATAATACTATCACCATTAACAAGTGCAAAATCCCTTACTCTTTTAAATAAACGATTTGCTATTCTTGGTGTTTTTCTTGACCTTTTTGCAAGTTCTTCAGCAGCATCATCATCTATTGGCATATCAAGAACTCTTGATGTTCTTTGAATTATACTTTTTAATTCTTCATCAGTATAGTAATTTAACTTTGAAACAATACCAAATCTATCTCTTAATGGAGAAGAAATATCACCAGCTCTTGTTGTTGCACCAACCAAAGTAAATGGTGGTAAATCAATTTTAATACTTCTTGATGATCCTTCTTGTCCAATTACAATATCAAATTCAAAATCTTCCATTGCAGGATATAAAATCTCTTCGATAAACCTTGGCATACGATGTATTTCATCAATAAATAATACATCATTAGGTTCTAGTGTTGAAAGCACTGCAGCCAAATCACCACTTTTTTCAATAGCTGGACCTGAAGCTGTTTTTAAGTTTACTCCAAGCTCATTAGCAATTATATGTGCTAATGTAGTTTTACCTAAACCTGGAGGTCCATATAACAAAACATGATCTAATACTTCACCTCTAAGTTTTGCAGCTTCAATAAAAACTCTAATATTTTCTTTTATCTCTTCTTGACCAACATATTCATCTAACTTTGAAGGTCTAATATTTTGATCAATTTCTTTATCTACTTCTTGCTTTTCTAAATCATATATTTCATTTTGCTTAGTCATGAGTAAACCTCCCTTATTTCAACATTAGTTTTAACGCACTCTTAACTTGTAACTCTAAAGATTCACTAGGATCTACTTGAGATATAACTCTTTTTATATCAACTTTTTTATAACCAAGAGATTCTAGTACCTCAATTAATTCATTAGTTGTATCTTCACTCTCATTTGTTGATTCAACATACAACTTACCTTTTAAATCAAGGATTATTTGTCTTGCTACTTTATCTCCAATTTTTGGAAATTTTTTCAAATATAATATGTTTTCTCTATCTATAGCATCAATTATTCCAGACACACTTCCTAAAGCAATCATTGGAAGCGCCATTTTAGGTCCTAAGCCTTTAACATCAATTAGTTTTAAAAACAATTCTTTTTGTTCTTTTGTTTTAAAACCATATAAACTATTATCATCTTCAGCAATTTTTTGGTATACATATATTGTATATTCTTCCCCTTCTTGAAATTCAAATGGATTACCAGTATATATTTGATATCCTACACCATTATTATCAAGTACAACATAATTAGATGTAATTTCAATTATTTTTCCTTTTATATAATTATACATATGCATACCTCCTTAGCAATTTTCATCACATTCTTCAATAAAATTATTAACTATTTCTTTATAAGAATTAAATAAATTATTTTTTTCTTCATTAGTTAGTTCTTTATTATCTAATACAAAGTCTGGATAATATACTTTTAATATATTTCCATCATCTACTGATATTAATGTTCCTGCATCTATTTTAGAATTTCCTATTTTTTCTTCAAAATAATCAGATAATTCATCATTTATATTTTTTATATTTATATAATTAACTTCAGGAACACTAGTAGATGATACAACCTCATTTAATACTACAATACATTTTCTTGAAATATTATTAGTAGCATCACCAATAAAAACTAAACCATCTTTATTATCTAATAGTTTTTTTATATCATCATTACTAATATACTTATATACATTATAATTACTTAATTCAACATTAAAATAATTATCATTATTCTTTTGATATTCTTCTTTAATACTTAATGCATCATTATTTAAATTAACATTATTATTTTTCATACTTTTGGTAAGCATAAAATATAAACCAACTGAAACTATTAAGAATAAAGGAATAAACCAAATCCAAAACTTACTATCTTTCATTTAAATCACCTCAATTATTTGTAACATTACAGTATCCATCACTAAATCCCATTTCAGTTCTTCCAATAATTACATCTCTACTAACATTAGGATCACAAACCAACATATTAAAATCATTAAATTTGTATATCTTTGAATTATCTTTGCTTTGAGTTTGATAACCAGAGGCTTCATCCATAATTTCAGATAATGTAATTAAATTATTTTGAATAGCATTTTGTAAATTATATACGTTATCATTTATTTTTAAATTAACATCTTCGATACATGATTTATAAAAAATATTATCACTTGTTTGAAACCATAGTTGTCTTTCATATTCACAATAAACATTTGTTTCAGCACCAAATATTACATCTCCAGAAGATACACTTTCTTTTGTAAATGATGAATCAATCATATAAATGTTATTATTATCTTTTCTATCAATTTTACCAAGAACAGTAACTACTGAATTAACTGCTAAAGAAGAAACATCTTTATTAGCATAATCAAATTCTACATATAATTTAACTGTATCATCAAATTTAATTAAATTATTTTCTTCTTTAAACATTTGCATATAAAATGAATTATTATCTAATACACCACTTACTCTACCAATTACTTTAATATATGTATCTTTATAATTGTCAAAATTATAATAAACACTTGATAATACATTATTAATACTTTCAGCACTCATTGCTTCTTTTTCACAATAAAATCCTTGCTTATACAAAGTATCTACTTTAAATGATTTATCTTTACAAGACCATACCCTATATCCAATAGCATTATATACAGTACCATAATTAGTTGAAACAATACTATAAGATAATATTGGTGGCTTTTTAAAAGCTCCTACTACTAAATAATCTAAAGAAACAATAAATAAGAAAAAGATTATAACAAATAAAGGAATAAATACTTTTTTATTACTTCTTTCTAATTGATTAGAATAAGTTAAAAGAATTATACTTAATAGACATAATATAAATCTAATTAAATTAAATTTACTCATTAATAATGCAATAACAAGTAATATAATACCTATTGCCATAGTTATAAATCTTTTATTTACTTTATTCATATCAATCACATCCATTATCATTATACCTTATTTTTTACTATAATACCATTAATATTGTTAGTAATTTTTATAAAAAATTGACATATTTATTTTATTTTATAAGTAAAAAATATAAGATTAACTTCCTTACTTTTTATTTTTTCATAATTAAAAGGTCCTTTCTATAAAGACCTCTATCTACAATAATAATCACACACTTTTCATATATTATCACTATGAAAATAAAAAGTAAAGAAAAAAACGAGTAAAACCCGTTTAATCTTTCAAAATTAGTTTACGCTATCTTTTAATTTTGAACCTGCTTTAAATGAAACAGCGTTTCTTGCAGGAATATGTAAAGCAGCTCCAGTTAATGGGTTTCTACCATCTCTAGCAGCTCTTTTAGTTACTTTGAAAGTACCAAATCCTACTAAAGTAACCTTTCCTTCTTTTTTAAGTCCACTTTGAATTCCTTCTAAAGCAGCATCTAATGCTCTATTAGCATCAGCCTTAGTAAGTCCAGCTTTTGCAGCTATAACTTCTACTAAATCAGTTTTTGACATATTCTTTACCTCCTACGTAAAAATATTTCTATAAGGCATATTATCCTTACATCTTAAATTTAGCACTAAACTAACCATAAAATCAAGAAAAAATGCAATTTTTTTTGCATTTTTTAGTTTTTATGTAAAAATTTTTACAGTTTAAACCCTTATTTTACATGGGTTTACATCATTTTATAATACAATTGCTATTAAATTATTGCTTCCTTTATTAACAATTTTTGTTACTGTTTGGCCTAATTTATACTTAGTATTATCTGGCATTATAGATAGTTTTGCTTTAATACCCTCTTCAACCATTTCATTTAGACTTCTACCAAATATTTCACTATGCCAAATACTTTCTGGATCATCTTTAATATCTTTCATTAAATAATCAATTAATTCTTTACTTTGTAGTTCACTACCAATAATCGGTTCAAATGTTGATTCTACATCTACTTTGATTAAATGAATACTACTTGCAAGAGCCTTTAATTTAACACCATATCTTGATCCTTGTTTAATAATTTCAGGTTTATCTAATTTCATATCTTTAAGTGTTGGATATACAATTCCATAACCTGTTGATTTAACTTGTTTAAGTGCATTTTTAATTGAATCAAATTCTTCTTTTCCACTCTTATAAGTTTGGAATACTCTAAGCATCGCAGCTTTAGAATTTACTGATTCACCAATCATACTATTTAATACTTCATTATATAGTTCATCACTACTATCAAGGTTTACTGTAACAACTCCAGTTCCTGCATCTACATTTGATATATATGCATTATTAATTATTTCATCTTCTTTAAAATAATCTAATAAATTATCAACATCTTTTAGTTTCTTTATTTCCATAGAACTATTTTTTATTAGTTCTAAATAATGTTTCTTAACATCATTTTTATTATCTAAAATATGAATCCACTCAGGAATAGAATAATTTATATCAAGAACTGAGAATTCATATAATGCTGTTTTTAAAACTTCATATATATCTTGTTCTCTCATATCTAGTATTGAAATAGGAAGAACTGGTACTTCATATAAATCTTTTAATTCATTAACTAATAGTTTTGTTTCTTCAGCATTTGGTTTTGTAGTATTTAAAATAACAATAAATGGTTTACCAAGTTCCTTTAACTCATTAACAACTTTGGCTTCTGCTTCAATATAATCTTTTCTTTCTATTTCACCAATAGAACCATCTGTAGTAACTACAATTCCTATAGTTGAATGATCTTTAATTACTTTTTCAGTTCCAACTTCTGCAGCTTCAGTAAATGGTATTGCCTCACTAAACCAAGGTGTCATAACCATTCTTGGATTTCCATCTTCATCAACATAACCATTTGACTCAGGAATTACATATCCGACACAATCAATTAATTTAACATTGGCAGTAAAATCTTCAACCTTAATTTTTGCACCATTTGATGGTACAAACTTAGGTTCAGTTGTCATAATAGTTTTTCCTTCAGCACTTTGAGGTATTTCATCTAAATATCTTTTCTTTTCAATATCATCTTCAATATTAGGCACAATAAGCTCAGATATAAACTTTTTAATAAAAGTTGACTTACCAGTTCTAACAGCACCTACAACACCTAGATAGATATCTCCATTACCTCTTTTAGCTAAAGGCAATATAATATTTTCTTTATTCATAAATCACACTCTCTTACTATTTCAAGTCTATGAATATGAATATTATATTATTCCAAAAAAATAAAACCTTTAGCATTTACTAAAGGTTTATTATTAAATTACTATTATTTAGTTGCTTTTTTCTTTTTAATAACAAGAACTACAACACCAATTACAATAGCAACTACAACACAAATACCACCAATTAACATTATTAAGTTATTTGTATTAAGTACTTCAAATTCAAATTCAATTTTTTCTTTATCAAATTTAGTTAAATCCCATGATAATGTTTTTCCATCAACACTTGTAGCATTGGAACTAATAGCATTTGATGGTAAAGTAATATTATAAGAAATATCTAATCCTTCAAAATATTCTTTGTATTGTTCTTTATCATATTGTTTAGTACTTTCATTACTTTCTTTTTCACTATCAAAAGTTACTTTAGCAATATATTTATTCTTTAAGAATCCTTTTTTTACTGTAAACATTTTAATATTATCTTCTTGTGATAAAGCAGTTGTTGAAGTTATATCATCTTCAGTAGATACTTCATCAATGCTATTAAAATGTTTAGTTACAGTATAACCTTTGAAACCATCCTTATCATAGTCTTGAATATCAAATCCATGTTTTTTTGCTTCTTCTTTTTGTTCTTCAGTTAATGTACCATTAGATGATGTTCCTGTTGAATCATCATCACTAGAATCTCCATATCCTTTCATTGATTCTTGTACTTTAGTAGACATTGCAACAGTATAAGTATAATCAATTGATCCATTACTATTTACTGTAATGTCTGTTCTTGCTTTCATACATCCAGAGAATAATAGCATTACAAAAGCTAATGCTAAAAGTTTAACACTTTTTTTCATATATATACTTCCTTTCTAATTTATTTAAACATATTTAGTTTAATTTAACTAAATATGGATTTGCTTCTTCTCCAGTTCCTGTAACTTCAAGTGAATTTATTAAGTTAATAACAGGTCTTACTTCCTTATTATCAGTTACATATGTATCATTTAATCTACCAAGTTTATCAACTATACCTACAATTGCTCTATAGTTATATTGTGTTGGTGACATAGTATAATAATCTCTTTCATTAAATAGATAGTTAGTATTATTATAATCAGTTGTTAATCCAGCAATTGACGCTTCATCTAATGTAATTAAACCAATTTTATATTCCTTAGAACCACCATATTCTTTTTCAGTCTCTGGACATTCAATAGTTGGATTAAAATCATTATAATTTCTTGTATATGAACCATAATAAATTCTATAATATGTTGTGGTAGCAGATGTATCATTACAATAAGTTTTACTAGCAATATATTTATCATAATCTTTCAAATTTTGATCATAAAAACTATCTAAGAATTGTTTTATCTTACTATCATCAAATGAAACATTAGTTTCACTTGTAGATTTATCATTATAAACACTTTCTAATAAATCTCCATTGTAAATTAATTTAACTGTTCCATCTTCGTTAATACCAAGAATTTTCCAATTCATATTAGCAAAACTAACATTATTATTACTTAACATTCCTTTGAAGTAATAATTATTATTATATTTTATTAATCCATCATTTTCAACTATTTTATTATTTTTTAATAATACTTCCATAAAGTTTTGTTTTTCATCTTCTTTATCAGACAATACATAATAATTAGCATGAAATCTATTCTTATCTTGAGATAATGCCACATCATGATCTAACCACAATCTAAAATTAATTCTCTTTGTCTCATGAGCAGAAAAATCCATACTTAATAATTTATATGTATATGCAATGTTCCCTTTTCCAATAACTTTACTAATATCACTTAAAAAACTAGTATCAACAGATGCATCTCCATTAATATTAATCTTTAATTTATTATCACTAATACTTGTATCATTAAAATAATCTAAATAAAGAGAAACATTTTCATTAGTTTTACAATTATTTGTTATTGTTATAGTATTTGGTATAGTAGCTAATCCTTCATCATCAGATAATGATCTAGGATTTGTCATTAATAATTCTTGATTATCACTATAAATAATATTAATACATCCTGAAGTATTAACTGCTAAATACTCTTTTTCATTACCCATAGCCCATAATCTATAATGAATTAAAGTTAAAATACCAATAGTAACTAAGATTGAAATTATAAATAATGTTGTTTTATATTTTGACTTCATTTACTACACCCTCTACACTAATAATGATACTATAAATACATAGAAAAAGCAATTTAATTTTTTACTCTTTTATTAATTATTTAAGTATAAAAAAGAAATAACTTAATCATTAGATTAAGTTATATTCTTTTAAACAAGTTATACTTATTTGATAATAAATATAGTAATATTCCAACTAAAGATAGAATTGATATGGTTACTATAGGCATAAATGAACCAGTAGCTGGATTTTCATATATTGGTTTTTCTTTGAATTCAACAATTACTGTTTTATCTTCTCTAACATC
>CACZPQ010000045.1 GCA_902783185.1 uncultured Erysipelotrichaceae bacterium | reverse complement strand
TATGCACATGGTACTACATTAATATCTTTTAATTGAACTGATTCATTATAATCTTTAATAAGATTTGCATAAGTCATAGCTTGATATGATGGATGATTAACATCTCTCAATCCTCCACCTGTATAAGTATTAACCTTATAAATACCGTCAAGATTAGCTACTTCAGTAGCTTTATCCCATTGTTTTAATTCTAATATAACAACATTAGACTTATTCTTGTTAAATCCAGACATCATAAAATCTATTCTACAACCAGTTGGAGGAATATTATATTCAATTGCTATACCAGTGTTATCTGGTATTTCATTATCACTTAATACACCTCTCATATATTGCATAGAATTCTTCCATGAATTAAATTCTGGCGCACTAGGTCTCCTTTTTATTTTCTCTATATATTTATTTCTAATCTTATCAGCAATTATTCCTAAATCTACATCATTAATAAATCCTGATTTAATTCCTTCATAAACTAACATACTACAATCACCTACTAATTGTTTTTTAATTCTTCTTCTAGCATTTTTTCAGCTAATAGAATTGCAGCAATTCTTTGTTCAACATATTTTAATTTGCTTGCATCTTTAAACATATCTTTAATACTTTCAGCACATTTAATAACATCAGAATCATTAACAAATTTTTCCGCAATTTCAATCACTTCATTTTTAAAACAAGTTTTAACAATATCACTTAACGTTGTACTATTATTCATACTTTAGCCTCCTACAACTTATTATATTTTGTACTCTTTCCCATTGCTTTTTCCACAGGATATTTTTTCTCAGATATCCTCATTTTATCTAAAACTATTTGTTTAGGATCAACTCCTATTTGATGGCAAAGAAGAATACAATAATTTATTACATCAGCTATTTCATATTTTAATTCATCTTTATCATAATTATTATTCCATTGAAAACATTCTAATAATTCTCCAGCTTCAATTGATATTGATTTAGCTAAATTTTCTGGTGTATTAAATTGTAACCAATCCCTATCTTCAGCAAATTTTACTATTTTTTCCTCTAATTCTTGCATAATTATCACCTATATAAATTATAACACAATTTAATAAAAAAAAAGTCCTTATATTAATGATTTAAAAATTAAAAAGTCCTCTTAATAAGAACTTTTTAATAATTAATTTTACTTATTACTAAATTCATAAGTAATGACTTCTTTTTTCAATTTTATAATGTCATCATAATGTAATATTTTAAAAGTTGGAAAATCATCTTTAACATTTGTAACAACATATAATTCATATTGATCTTTATATTCATTCATGAAATTATATTCATATTTTGACATTCTAAAATATAGTCTTTCACCTTGCGTAGATTTTACCTCAACATAAATCTTTTTACCTTCAGTTGTTACATATTCCATATCATATGGTGAAGATGGATAATCTACACTTGTATGATATGGATCCTTGTTTTCAGCAACTAATAAATCAAAAATAAAATCTTCACCTTTTTTACCATTATACCTACTTGATTTATTTCTAGTAGAGAATATATCTGGAACATCAAAATCTTCATTATCATCTTTTAAGCAATTCATCATTAATTCTTCAATTGTCACAGCATTAAAATCAGTTCTTAATTTTTTTCCAGTCCCTTTTGCAACCCTAAACACTGTTGATAACAATGCATTAAAAGGGCCTATTATTGATGTTATTACATTTAATGATTTATTATCACAATTATATTCAAATCCTCTAACAATATAAGCATAATTTTTATTAAGATTTAATATTTCTTTTAAAATTGCCTCATTGTCAATATTAAATCCATCTGCCTTATATGGAAAAGATGTTGGATAATGTAATTTTAATCTTCCTAAATGTGTATTTTCAACCATTTTACCTTTTGAATTTTTTATAAATTCAGCAGTTTCCTTTTTAATGTACATAATAAATTGACAATTAGAATCTATTTTTTTACCATCAACCATAATCTTATCAAAAATAAATACATCTTGAATAATATTTTCAGATTTTGAATTAGCTTGGCATTTATGTATTAGCATTTCTGGAAGAGTTGATGGATCAATTCTAGCCTCTGTATCAATCATGCCTAAAATATCTTTATGCCATTTTTCAGGATCACTCGATTGATTTATAGGAGTTGAAACTGTTGCAGTATGCCCTTTTGTGAAATCATTTTTACAACCATAAAACAATGATTTTTCATCTATTTTAAATCTAACTATCTTTGTCATAGAAACCTCCTTAGTCTAACCAATCCTCGTCAATTTTTTTTAATTGACTAAATATATGATCAAGAAGAATATAAACTAAATTTACATCCCAACCATTTCCTGCTCGTTTTGATAATTGTGTATAAGACTGATTGCCAAACACAATATCAACTTTTCTTCCTACACCATCTAATCCTTCAAGCCCCATAAGTCTAAATTGTTCAGTAACCGACATCTTTCTAACTATCTCTCTATCTTTACTTGGTTCTATTACTCTTAAGCTATTATGTTCTGGCATAGTAATTGTAATTGAATATCCATCTGTTTTTATTTTTTTATTATATACATCAAAACATAATGCTTTTTTAACTTTAAAACTATCAATATTATGCTTTTCTTTTAAATGATTAATTTGTTTTTCAGATAAATACATTTCTTTTGGAACATATCCTTCTGGATCTAGAAAATCAGCCATTAACATTCCATTATGAACCTCTTCAGGAATCATTGAAAAATCTTTTGGTAACCCACCTAATCTAGCAAACATCCAAACTCTTTCTCTATTTTGTGGGACACCATAATCTTTACTATTTAATAATGCTACTTTTAAAGGTTCATCTTTCTTTCCAGAAGAATATCCCATCTTTATTAACATATTATCCATTTGTTTTCTTGTTGATTCAAATTTTTTAGAAAAGAATCCTTTAACATTTTCTAATAATATGTATTTTGGTTTTTTGGCTTCACATATTCTCATAATATGTTGAAATAATGTCCCTCTTCCATATGGATCATCTACACCTTTTTGCATTCCTGCAGTTGAAAAAGGTTGACATGGAAAACCACCCATAAATATATCAAAATCAGGTACATCATCTGGATTTAATTTTGTAATATCTCCAAAATTTTTAATTGTTTTTCCATTTGAATCCTTATGATTTAAATCGTATAATTCACATGCATACTTATCAATTTCAGAATATCCGATTATTTCAAAGTCAAAATTAGGATATTTTTCTTTTAGTCTATCTAAAGCAAAATGTCCACCACCATAACCTGCAAATCCTTCAAATACTCTTAATTTTTGCTTTTTCTCTTTTGCCATGATAAACCTCCTAATATACCTCTATATTTAATTATATCATATAATTTTTCATTTTACAGTCGATTAAGAAAAAAATATTAATGATTTTGATTTTCAAAAAAGATATGGTAATGTATTTTTAATCCCAAACAGGCCGATTATGAACTGGTGAGAACGCTCTCTCCAAACAGAAGAAATTGATGGAATCTAAATGGTGTCTAAAATTATTAAAAAGTCTTATAAAATAAGGCATAAAAAGGTGTCAATGTGGTGTCAAGGGGCCGGCAAATTAAATTAGTTACCTTTCATGCAATAATTTAAAATCCTTATAAAATAAGGTTTCATAACACTATAAAGTTTTTAATAGTTTATAAGAATTTGTATAAGTGTTAATGTAAAAGTTTATGTAAAAAAAACAGATGAAATCATCTGGTTTTTATATGTGTTAAAATTTCCTCATTATACTTATTTTTAAAAATATTAAAATCCCTCCTATTAGCAGAGCTTTTTATTTGTTCTATTACATGTTCTGCTGTTTCCGCAGTCCAAAAAACAGTTAAGTATTTTTTTGCTCTTGTAACTGAGGTATAAAAAATATTTGATGAAATCATTTTTTCAATATCTTTAGTAATAACCACCTTAACAGAATTGTATTCTAAGCCTTGTGCTTTGTGTATAGAAATAGCATATGCAATATTAAAAGGAACAATATTATTTTTATCATCATCGTCATCATCATTTTCAAATTCTTTGTCTATAATAAAAGAAATTGTAGATTTATTGTCTATTGTTTTTATTAACTCCACATTAGGATTACAAACATCTAATTCTGTCAATGGTTTATCAATTTCAACTTCAAAATACATAGAATCTTCTGTTTCATCTATTTTTGTAATGACACCTTTTAAATTGTTATATAAAACATCTTTAAATCTTTCAGTTTCAAAAAATAAAACTTTATCACCAACTTTATAAGTTTTTATACCAAATTCATGTCTTTGATTAGGGTTATTATCTTGTAAATATTTATTAATTTGATTAATACCATACAAACCATCATAACCAAGACATAAAATTATTTCATCATCATCTTTCTTTTCAAAAATCGAGTAATTTAAAGGTGAACTCAAACTTTTAGTAGCCATATACTCAGTAATTCTATCATCGAAATTACGAACTTTGTCCCATAACGTTAAAAGTATTTCTTCATTACTTCTAAAAGTTTCAGTTAGTTCATAAACTGAGTTATTATTAATGAAGTGATTACAAAAGTAAAACCAGTTTCCAAATCTTATTGACTCAATTTGATATATATCACCTACAAGTAGTAAAAGCTTATAATCACTTTCCATTAATACTTGTAAAATATCCTCGTTATTTACGGTACTACATTCATCAACAATTAATATATCACAACTTTTATTAACATATAGGCTCTTATTATACTCAGCAATAGTATGAAAACTACTATTTCCAACATTTATTCTATGTCTCAAGTTTTCAACAGCCGTATTTGTATTAGCCAAATATATTTTTGTTTTATCAGCAAAGTACTCAGATAATGCGTTAATAATAGTTGTTTTTCCAGTACCAGCAGCTCCATATATCAATGCAACTCGAGAATCAGAATAGAGGTTTCTTAAAATATCTTTCTTTTCATCTGACACACTTGTAGAAAAACCAAATTCCTGTTCCCAAAAATTAAACGAATCAAAATATCCTTCAATCCCAAAATTAGATAATTCATTTATGATATTAATTATTTTTAATGTACTCTGTTCAAACCCTTCCATAAAAACATAGGAGCTTTCTTTTATAATTTTTAACATATTTTGTTTCCCATATAATTTGCAATTAAACTTATTTATTAAATAGTCAATATCTCCATATTCACTCAATTCATCCAAGGAAGTATAAAGTATTCCCTTCTGTTCAATATTATTTAAAACATGTCTAGCTAATAACTGATAATTATCATCAGCTGATTCCTCTAGTGCCATAAATAAATCTTCACCACTTGGTGTATGTTGGTACAAAGATAAAACAAATGGTAACTTTTCAAAAGGGAAACACTGTTTTTTCAAACATAAATTAGAAATATATTCATTAGGAGTGTTTTTATTTAATTGTCTTTTTATATATATATTTTTAATAGTATAAACAAGATATCTCAACACTTTATATCCTGTTTTTTTATTATTTATAATATTACGCAAATCTTCAAATAAATTAAATAAATAATCTGTTGGCGCTTCACCTATATTTCTTTTTTCTTGTGCATACAAATCATCAGGCATTAACAATAGATTCAGTAAATTTATGTTATTAGAAGTTAAATATGTCATAAGCAAATTATATTCAATCATATTGCTTTTAATCACGATATTTTTATTAAATATTTTTGCAATATTATTAAATTCACAAGACCTAATTGCAACACGCCAATTATTAATTAATTTAACGGATGTTTGCGAAGAAAAAAGTTCTATATTTTTTTCTACTAGCGAGATAGTAATTGCATAATTTGGTAAAATATCTTCTTTAGTATATGCTATTATTCTATCAAATTTGTTAACTTTATCAGACGCAGTCGAAAGTGTTATCTCATAATAAATCTTATTATTAACAAAAATCGGTTTAGTTTTTTCTACATAATATCTAGCATTATTAATTTTTTTTGATTCATTTCCGATTGATTCAATTACATTAGCAATTTTTAAATAATACTCATCTAATGAAGAATCATTATTTAAAGGATAATCTTTAATATTACATAATATATCCAAATTAAACTCGTTTTTTACGTACTCTTTAAGCTTTAATAAATAATAGTAATATTTTTGCATTAAAAGCTCAGCACCATTATAATCAGGAGTATAATGAGATTTCGATAATTGTAAATATCTATGAAAATCACTTAAAAATCTTGGTTTACTTCTACTATGTAATTCTTTATAAGCCATTCTTTTATGTTCAAAAGAATTATCAAAATTATTATTAAACTTTTTGTTATACCATAGAACTATTACATCTTCTACCATGTTTCTCAATTGTCCCAAAATATTTTGTGACAATAGTCCTCTATTCAAATAATCTTTTTGTGATATATTATCATCTATAGTTATATTAGCATTTCTAATTTCCTGTACTACTGAACTGTTCATTAATTATCCTCCATCAACTCAAAAGAAAAGATATCATATTAATGATATCTTAATAAAACTATTATATCACAGTAATAATAGATTGAAAAATATATAAATGTACTTATTAAATAATAAGGCAAGTTCGAGTTTAGTGATACTAAAACCAAAGATAGTAAACGTATAGTACCTATTACTAAATCTCTTCTAAATGATTTAAAAGAATTATATGAACATGATAAGAATACAATTGTAAACTTTAATGATGACTTCTTTGTCTGTTCTGATTGCGGACTTATTGCAGACTCTACTCTATACTTATATCGTTCTAATATGGATGATAAAGCAGGAGTAAAGCGAATTAGAATACATGATTTCGGACATTCTTGTGCATCTCTTCTGGTTAATAATGGAGCTAATGTTCAAGTAGTAGCAAAATACTTAGGCCATACGATAATTGAAGAAGCATTAAAAACTTACTCACACCTATTTACAAGTACTTTAGATGAAGTCGATGCCGTAATAGATAATTTAGATAATAATAAAACCGATGATGTTTAATTGAACTTGTCAATAGAAAGTAGACACAAAAAGTTCTAATTAAACCCTAATTGATTTTTATACTCGATTGGGGTTTTATATTTTAATG
>CACZPQ010000044.1 GCA_902783185.1 uncultured Erysipelotrichaceae bacterium | reverse complement strand
TAAACTTTTAGAAGAAGATATACCAAAAAATATGATACCAAATGATGGTTATGATAAAGGTAAATGGAATATAGATATTATTTATGATGATTTAAAAGATGATTATGTATATACTTATGAATTCGAATTAAAAAAAGAAGATGAAAATACTAATCTAACACTTGATACAGGCGAAGCAAACGGATGGAATGATAAAGAAAAATTAGAAAACCCAGAAACTGGTGCTTTTGTTCCAATGATTACAATAGGTATATTAATAATTTTGAGTATTGTAATATTTATTTATTCTAAAAAGAAATCTAAGTTTACAAAAATATGAAAAGATAAATTATTTTATCTTTTTTATTTTTAGTATTTATTATATAATTATTATAGGAAAGTAGAAGATTATATGAAAGTAAATAAGTTTATTATAATTAGTATTTTATTTATATTTTTTTCATTATTAATGTGTAATAAAGCATCTGCATTATCTTTATCAATTGATTCAAATGGAAATATAAGTAGAAACACTCAAAATTTTGGCAATAATGGATCAATGTCTGATGATGTATTTAATTCTTATTTTGAATATGATGGGAATACATTAACATTAAATAATACAAGTGAACAATACTTTTTAGAAATAAATAAAGATATTAAAATTACATCTACTACAAATGTAGTGATTGGTATGTCTTTTATCTATAGTAATATTACAATTGAAAGTAATTATAATATTGTTTTTAATGCATATGATAAGACTAATAGTAAATCAATCACGTTAAAGAATAGTAATATTACAATTCCGCAACTTCATAATTTTAAAAATGTAATTATTGATAATTGTCATAATGACGATGGAAATGGAGTTTCAGGTGTAATACATTATGATTCAAATAATTATGGTATTGTAACGATAAATAATTCAACTTTTAATGGAGAATTAATATATATATCAGAGTTGCATGTAACTGATTCTGAAATTAATTCAAATTCTCTTATTTCACCTGGAAATTCAGGACTAAAAATGAATATTGATAATTCGAAGATAACTGGTAACACTTTTTTAATAAATGGTGTTAGTGATGATCATTTAGTTATTAATGATTCTGAAATAACTTTTCAAAGCTTTACTGCTGCTGCTTCGTGGGAAAAAAATATATTTGATATTACAAGTTCTAAATTTAATGCATCATTTATAAATTATTTGACATTAAATTTTAAAGATTCAGAGGTTAATATTGCAGGAGCATGGTCAAAGTTAGTTTTTGATAATTGTAATGTTACATCCACTGGGTCTGGAGCCTACAAAGAAATACATGCTAAAGATTCAACAATTAATGCAGATGCACTCATGCTTTTAGGATGGGATGATGATACAATTATTCTTGAAAATACCGAGTTAAATGTTACAGGTGTTATTGCAACTGCTCAAAATATTTTTAAAGCATCAAATAATTCTAAAATTACTGTAAATAGGAATATAACTACTGGTGTTTTTAATATTGATGATTCTACAATAGAAGCAGATTCATTTGTCTCAATTAATAGTGATAACAAATACTGTAATATTACCAATTCAAATATAAATATTAAAAATATTGATATTCGAGGAGGACAAAAATTAGATATTGATAATTCATACATTACATCAGATGTTTTTGAGGCATATACTGTTAAAACTTTTAATTTAAATAAATCTAAAATAATAGTAAATAATAATACCTATTTAAAATATTTTGATTTTAATCATAGTTATTTTCTTGTAAATAATACTACAGATGATCCTGCAACTTTTAGAAATAATTATGGTTTAAAATATTTTTATACACTAATCAATAAAATGCCATCAAATGTTATTGCAACTGATTTAAATAATAATTTTATAGATCCAATAGAAGCAGATGAAAATCATACTTTTTATAATAATGTATTATTAAGGGATAAATTAAATATAACATTTAAAATAGTTAATGGTAAATGGAGTGATGGCACAACAAATGATATAGTTTTAGAAAAATATGCTTTTGATAAACTTTTAGAAGAAGATATACCAAAAAATATGATACCAAATGATGGT
>CACZPQ010000043.1 GCA_902783185.1 uncultured Erysipelotrichaceae bacterium | reverse complement strand
TACTGTGAAATTGATAATATTAAGATTACTATTAACTCTTATAGTTATACAATTATAACAGCACATATCATTAAATAGAATGCTCGTAAGATTAAGGTATTCCCGTACTATAAAACAGATCTAAAAATCTGTTTTTATTGTGATATAATTTTATATAGAGGTTGATATTATGAAAAAAGCATTATGTGCAAATCAAGAATATAATGATAATTTAAAAAAGTAAAAAAGATGGAATGATTGCTATATTATTATTTGTAATTATTATAATAATGTATGCTTTATTAGGAATCTTATATAAAAATAATAGTTTTATATAAGATAATATTAAAATATTCTAAATAACAAAAAACATTTAAATACTGCTCTTAATTTTACTTACTAAAATAGATACAACACTTCAATATGCTTTTGTAAATCAAAATAATGTTAAAATATCTCATAGAAAATATATTTGCTAGCATTAAAGAAAAATATACCTGATAATTTCATTTTAGAATTAAGTAAGGTATATTGGTATAATTACAATAGTTAAAGTGAAATACTAGAATTATAATTTAGTAAGAAATATCAACTCAACCATTGGTATGTTTAATTTATAAATGATTGATTATATAATTAAGTAATGAAAGGAGAAAATAGTTCATGGATTTAATAAAGATTGGAAAATTTATTGCAGAATGTAGAAAAAGCAATAATATGACACAAGAACAATTAGCTGAAAAATTATATATAACAGATCGAGCTGTATCTAATTGGGAAAGAGGTTTATCTTTACCAGATGCCGATAAAATGTTAGATATATGCAATATACTTGATATCAATATCAATGAACTATTAAATGGTGAAAAGATTGATATGAAAGATTACGAAAAGAAAAATGAAGAATTATTATTAGAACTTGCAAAACAAGACGAATTAAAAAATAAAAGATTAATTATTGATATGTGGGTACTAACTATTACAGCATTTGTTTTTTATACTGCTCTTATTTTTACATCTTCTATATTATTAAAAGAAGGTCCAATACTTGCAACAATTATTTGTATTTCTACGGTTGTATTACTAGTTGTTTGCTTTTATGGATTTAAACTTGAAGTGGATTCTGGGTACTATGAATGTAGAAATTGTCATCATATATTTGAAGAAAGGAATTACTTTAAATTATTAATGGCACCACATATGGGAACATCTAGATATCAAAAATGCCCTAAATGTGGTAAAAGAATAATGGCTAAAAAAGTAATGAATAAGGGAGGTAACATGTAGTGAAAAAATTTTTAAAGGAAAATTGGAAGTTTTTATTATTGGTATTAATTGGTGGTTTAATCGGAGGATACTGAGTTGGTATATTTGGTTATGATTCTTTATCTGAAGAACTATTAAAACAAATGCAAGAACAAAATGTAACAAAAGAAATGATGGTATTTTCTTCAATGATTCAATATGGTATTATATACGGAATCATACTTGCTAGTATAGGTATAGTAATATCTAAAAAAATAAAATTACACAAAGATTTTAAATTTGATAAAAAGGCTATTTTTGCTACAATAATTGTTACTATTATTAGTGCATTGATTTTATTTCCGGGAGATAAATTAATATTTGGATCATTTAATTCTTGGGTAAATGAACAATATATGGTAAAACCTACGATTTATAAAATGGTTGGTGGAGTATTAGTTGGTGGTATTATTGAAGAAGTGATGATGAGGTTATTCTTTATGTCTTTAATAGTATTTGTTATATCTAAAATATTAAGAAAAAAAGAAATACCAACTAAAGTATTTATTATTGCTAATGTTTTAGCAGCATTACTATTTGCTGCTGGACATCTACCTTCTACTGCTACAATGACTACATTAACACCGTTATTAATATTTAGATGCTTCCTGTTTAATGGTGGATTAGGAATGGCATTTGGATATCTATATAGAAAATATGGTATTGGTTATGCAGTGATTGCACATGGTGCTACACATTTAATCGCAGATACTCTTATG
>CACZPQ010000042.1 GCA_902783185.1 uncultured Erysipelotrichaceae bacterium | reverse complement strand
CAGGAACAAAAACTGATCCATATATATTATCACAATAAATTGATATCTTATTAAGATATCTTTTTATTTTTATTAAATTATGTTATAATTTGTTTGTCTTGAAAGGTGATTTTTATGTTAAATATTAAAGATTTAAGTGTTAATGTTATAGATAAAGAATTATTACATGATTTTAATTTAAATATAGATGATGGACAAATACATGTATTAATTGGACCTAATGGTATAGGTAAATCTTCAATTTGTAAAGCGATATTAGGTGATCCTAATTATACTATTACAAAAGGTTCTATTAAATATAATGATGTAGAACTAACTAAATTATCTACTACTGATAGAGCTAGATTAGGTATCTTTTTACTTAGTCAAAATCCTGTTGCTATCGAAGGTGTTACTAATGCTGAAATGTTAAGATCTGCACTATCTGAAAAAGATAATAAACCAGTAAATATATTTGAATTTAATAAAGAATTAACTAGTATTTGTAAGAAATTAGATATTCCTGTTTCTTTTATTCATAGAAATATAAATGATGGTATGTCTGGTGGAGAAAGAAAGAAAAATGAATTTATGCATATGTGGATGTTAAAACCATCATTTATTATTTTGGATGAAATAGATTCAGGACTTGATGTAGATGCATTAAAAATAATTGCAAATTCTTTAAAGGAATATTATGAAGAATATAAACCATCAATTCTTTTAATTACTCATCATAAAGATTTAATTGAATTAATTAGACCTCAAGTATGTCATGTTTTAAATAATGGTACTATTGTTGAAACTGGTGGTTTTGATTTAGCTATGGATACATTAAAAAATGGTTATAATAAGGCTAGTGTAGTGAAAGAAGAAAATAAAGATGAATAAAATAGTATTAGATGAAGAATATTATTCATTAGAAAATAAATCATTAGATATAACAATAACAAAGAAAAATATTACACTAGAAATAATAGGTGAAGTAACTTTAAATGATTTAACTTCAAAAGAAGATATTAATTTAAATATAGTATTAAATGATAATTCTAAATTAATATATAATAAATTTAATAAAGATTTAAGTTATGAAAATATTAATATAGAAGTTAATAATAATACATATCTATCATTTAATCAAAGTGTATATAATACTTTATCTGGAGATTTTAAAATTATTGCTAATATTTTAGGTAGTAATAATATAACACATATTAACTTTTATGGTGTATCAAATGAATCTGGTAAGATTATAATTGATGCTACTGGTAATATTAAAGATAATATTAATAATAATGATATGTTAGAAAATATAAGAATATTATCATTAAATAATGAAGAAAATATAATATATCCTAACTTATTAGTATCAAGTGATGAAGCAGAAGTTAATCATAAGGCTTCGATATCAGGACTTGATGAAGATTATTTATTTTATTTAATGAGTAAAGGTATATCTAAAGAAGAAGCATCTAAGCTAATTACAAGAGGATTTTTAATGAATAAATTAGAAATTAGTAATGAAGAAAAAGACAAATTATTTTAGGAGGTGAAATACATGAATAGAGAAGACTTTCCTATGTTAAAAAACGATATAATATATTTTGATAATGGAGCAACTACTTTAAAACCAAAATGTGTTGTAGATAAAATAGTTGAATATTACACTGAATATACATCTAATGCTCATAGAGGAGATTATAAAACATCTATTAAAGTTGATATGGAATATGAAGGTGCTAGAAATATTGTTCAAGACTTTATTAATGCTAAGTCTAGGGAAGAAGTAATATTTACATCTGGTACAACTGAAAGTTTAAATATGATTGCTAATGGTTTTTTTGCACCACTATTAGAAGCAGGAGATGAAGTGTTAATAACAAAGAGTGAACATGCATCTAATGTTCTTCCTTGGTTTAGATTACAAAATGAAATTGGAATTAAAGTTAATTATATACCACTTGATGATAATCACTATGTAACATTAGAAAATGTAAAGAAAGTTATTACTCCAAATACAAAAGTAATATCTTTAGCTTATATTACAAATGTTATAGGTGATAAAAGACCAATTAAAGAAATATGTGAGCTTGCACATCAAAATAATATCTTTGTTGTATGTGATGCAGCACAAGCTGCTCCACATATTAGTGTTGATGTTCAAGATTTAGATGTGGATTTTTTAGCATTTTCTGGGCATAAAATGTTAGGACCTACAGGTATTGGCGTATTATATGGTAAAAAAGAATTATTAAATAGTTTAGTTCCTACTAATTTTGGTGGTGGTATGAATGAATCATTTGATGATCCAAATAGTATTTATTTAAAAGAACTTCCAACAAGACTTGAAGCAGGAACACCAAATATTGCAGGTGCTATAGGTTTAGGTGAAGCTATTAAATATCTTGAAAGTATTGGAATGAATAAAATACAAGAATATGAAAAGAGTTTAAGAAGTTATTTAATAAATAAATTAATAGATATTAAACATATAGATATAATTGATATTGAAAGTGATTCAGGGGTTGTTGCTTTTAATGTTGAAGATATATTTTCACAAGATGTTGCAGTATACTTAGATAAATATAATATATGTGTTAGAGCTGGTAATCATTGTGCTAAAATCTTAAAAGATGAAGTAGGGGTAAAAAATACCTGTCGTATAAGTTTATATATTTATAATACTAAAGAAGAAATAGATAGACTAATTGAATTATTATCAGATAAAGAAAAAATAAGAAATGAGATGATATAAATGGATCCAGAAATTAAAAGAGAAATAATAATGGAAAATTATTTACATCCATTTAATAAAGAAGTACCTGAAAATAAAGAAGAGTACGATTATATTAATTCTAATAATGAATCATGTATAGATAATTTAGATATTTATATGAAAGTAGATAATAACATAATTAAAGACATTAAATTTGATGGAGAAGCATGTGCTATATCTACATCAACAACATCAATTATGATTAAACTATTTTTAAATAAAACTATTGATGAAGCTTTAACTATATTAGATAATTATGAAAATATGATAAATGAAAAAGAATATGATTCTAATATCTTAGGTGAAGCATTAGTATATGATGAAATATATAAACAACAAAATAGAAAACATTGTGCCTTACTTCCATGGAATGGTATAAGAAAACTTCTTGAAAAGTACAAAAATATTTAGTATAATAATCTCAGATATGAAATATAATATCTATAGGTAGATTAATATCTACTTATTAGGGCTCCTGCACTATAGGTAGCAGATCGGCCCTGACCCGTGGTGGCGCAAAAGTGCCTCCTAAAAAGACATTCATATGAATGTCTTTTTAGATTTCTTTTTTGCAGATGCGTTTAATTATTTTTTTATGTTCTTTAACATTTAAAAAATATTTTTCACCTTGAGAAAATAATAATTTATTCTTATATTTATAATCATATTTATAAATATATACTAACATATCAGCAACTTGAAATAATCTTTTCTTAGTTTTATCAAACTTAACTTTATGTTCATATCCTTTAAAGTTAGAAAATATATCATTTAATATGTCTTTGATAGGTTCTTGTCCATTATCATAATATAATACTATTTTACTAAAACTATTAAAATAATCTTTATTATTATTTATAATACTCTTTATTTCATTTGATAATTTATCTTTTAATTGTCTTTCATTATTACAATATTTTTTGTCTATCATTAGTGTTTTAAATTTAATATTTGCTCTAATAATAAATTGAAATAAATAATTAAATATTTTTTTTCTTTTTTCTAAACTATAATTACTATATTCAAATCTTTTATTAACTAATTCAGAAGTATGAATCATACCATTATATTTAATTTTTTTAAGTCTTTCATTTAATGCATTTATTTCATTATTTATATTATTTTGTTGTTCATGAAATACAAAAGATAGACCATATATTTCTGATGTATCTTTACCAAAACCAAAGTTGCCTGTTTCATCAACAAAAATATTAAGTCTACTCAATTGTATCACCTCCAAGTTGTAATATTATTTTTGAGTAATTGTTTTTATATTAGCATAAGTATTATTTAATGTAAATAATATATAAAAAATAATTTGCATAAATAATAGTAGTGTGTTAAAATTTTATTAATTAAACAATGATTAATATATTAGTAATTTAAATATAATTATTAAAGAGAGTCTATGGTTGGTGTAAATAGATATAATTAATTTAAATGAAATACAATATTATGAGTTTAATAAGGTGTTGACCTATAAAACAAATGAGAAGTAATTAAGGTGGTACCACGAGTAATTTCGTCCTTTGGATGATTTATTCGTGTTTTTATTTTAAAGGGTGATTTTATGTTAAAAAAAATAATATTTGATGTAGATCAAACACTACTTAATACTGAAAAAGATTGTTATGATGCATACATAGATTATTTTAAATCTAAAGGTATTACTAATTATAAAGAATATACTTTAAAATTATATGAAATAATTGATAGGTATGATGAAGAAAAAAGAGATTATTCTAAAGAAGATTTAGTTGAGTATTTAAATATTCATTTTGATATTAATTTTACTAAAGAAGATTTTAATAGTATTTTTAAAACATATCAAAGTCATGGGACTTTATTAAATGATAGTATTAAAGATACTTTAAAAAATTTATCTAAGAATTATGAATTAGTTACATTATCAAAATGGTATGTTGAAGATCAAGAAAAAAGATTAGAAAAAGCTGGTATATTAAAATATTTTAAAAAAGTATATGGTATTGAAAATGCTGGTTTAAAACCTGAAAAGAAAGCATTCATTACTGCTTGTGGCGATTATAAAATAGAAGAGTGCTTAATGGTTGGAGATTCTATGAAATCAGATATTGGTGGTGCTAGACAAATAGGCATGAAAGCAGTACTTATAGATCCAACAGGAAAGAAAAAATATAAAAATAAAATTAAGAGTATCAATGAATTAGAGGATTTTATTAAAAGGAGGAATTATTAATGAATTGTTATGAAGATTTAAAATATAGGGGATTAATTAAGGATGTTTCAAGTCCAGAACTTGAAAATAAATTAAATAATGAAAAATTAACATTTTATATTGGAACAGATCCAACTGCTGATTCAATGCATATAGGACATTTTTCATCATTTTTAATAGCAACAAGACTTGCTAAATATGGACATAAACCAATACTTTTAATTGGTGGTGCAACAGGTTTAATTGGTGATCCTAAACCAACAAAAGAAAGAGCAATGATAACTAAAGAAGAAGTTAATAAAAATGTTGAAGGTTTAACTAAACAAGCAAAAGATATATTTGGTTTTGAAGTAGTTAATAATTATGATTGGACTAAAGATATATCAATAATTGATTTTTTAAGAGATTATGGAAAATATATTAATGTTAATTATATGTTAGATAAAGATATTATATCTAGACGTTTG
>CACZPQ010000041.1 GCA_902783185.1 uncultured Erysipelotrichaceae bacterium | reverse complement strand
AGAACATATTTGTAAATTCTTTTATTGGATATAAATATAAAAATACTTTTTTCATTTTACCACTGCCTTTGTATATCAATAATTATTGTCGTCTATTTCTACTTCTTTCAAGTTTTCTTTCTAATCTTATTTTTTTAACTTCTTCTTGTTTTACTACATCAGAATCTACTTGACTAGCTATTGAATTAATAAACTTTTTATGTAAATCATCTTCTTCAGGTGTATAGAATGTTGCAGCATCATTGTTTTGAGTTAATATCAAATCTTGAACAGATATAGTATCAACTTTTTCTTTTTTAGAAGTTCTTGAAAAATAACCTACATAGCATTCTAAATCTTTAGAACCACCAGCTTTAATATATTCATTAATAAATAACCTTAATCCTGGATCAGAACGATCTACTGCATACATCATTGGAATGTCAATATTTCTACCAAATTCTTTAGCAAATAAGAATGCTCTACGAGGACCAAATCTATTTCCACCACGTTCAATGATTCTATACATTGCACAATCTAATATTCCTTCTTTTTGATATATCCAATTATCAGCACTTTCAATAACGTTATCTAATTCATTATTATTTGGTAGTTCAATTCCTTTTTCATGAAATAATTTAACAACATCTCTAACATTTAATCCAGTTAATTCCTCATCTTTTATTTCATAATATGTATAACCTGTAACATCTTCGGCCATTTCAACAAATCCATTTTTTGTTAAATGTAAATGTGCAGTTCTAGAATTTGGATTTAAATAAACTACATCATTATATATTGGATTAGAAAAATAACATCTTTCTTCCCATGGTAATGATTTAATAAATACATTTGTGTTATAAAATTCATCCCAATCTAATTCTTTTGTATCTGTATTTTCATCAAGTAATTCATTTACATAAGGATTATTTCTAAACATTACATCATTAACATTAATTTGTTCTTGTCCACTTCCTGGCATTAATTTATTGATTTCATAACTTGGATATCTTAATTCATACCATACTGCTATTTTTTCAATTAAATCTCTCATTTTTCTTGGAAAATTATATTCACCAATATCAGTATATTTTCCTTTTACCATGTTATTAAAATACCAATCAATAAACTCATCAACTTTATCATCTAAGTTGATTGGTGTTTTCTTTGAAACATCTTCTATATTCTCATTAAACTTTGTTCTAAATTTTATTAATTCTTCTTTAAGACCCATATTAAACCTCCCTAATTAATTAACACTATTATAGTACACTTAAATCTTTTAATTATTTCTTGATTTAGTTAAAACTTTATCTTTATTAGGATTATATTGAATCATTAATCTGGTAGTAGCATCATTATACAGATGAGATACATTATTAATATTAAGATCAATACTACATTCAATATTATTCTTTTTAAATTTCTCTAATAAAAGTTGAAAGTTTAAGTATACATAATCGTAATTATATATTGTTTGAGGAATTCCCCTAAAATAAGAACCTATCTGTGCACCTTTTAAATACCTATATACTGCAACCATTTTCTCTTTATTATTTTTAATAAAGTCTATATGATTTCCTAATGGATTTGGTAAGTCATCAAAACCACCACAAAAAACTAAATTAAACTCTAAATCTTTATTAGCTTCTTGAGAATTATTAGCTCCAGAAACTAAATTAACAATTTCTCTTTCTGCAAACTTCATAGTATTTTCATCCATATTTTCATATAATTCTAATGTTTCATAATCCCTAACTAGATTAGCTCCACCTTGAATAATTCTAGGTGAAACATATAAATATTTCTTATTCTTATTTTCTTCGATAAAACTAATTTTTTCTTCTAATGTCATGTTTATTTACTCCCCCTATAGTTAAGCTTCTAACTTTTGTATTATCTAAACCCATTTTTGAATAACATACATTACCATCATCTTGTGGAAATTCTGCAGCAAAATGATAATGATTTTCATTAGATAGATATTCAACACTATCATAATAGCTTTCAGCATTATACTCCTCTAAGTATTTAGCTTCAAAAGAAGATTCAAAAACTGGATTAGTTTTTCTTATATAATCTGTACTCATAATAACCTCCCTATATAAGTTATTATAACATTATTTAAATATCAATAAAATATAAAATATAAAATAACAAAAAAAAATTAACCAAATGGTTAATTCTTTTCTACTTATCCTTTTTTTTAGATAATTCTTCTTTAATTTCAGTAGTATTTTTCCAAATTTGAATTTTTAAAATTCCAAATTCATATAATACTCTAGCTAAAAGGTTTCCTAATACTAAGTATAGTAAGAAACTAACGAAACTAGTAGAAATTATACTAAATGATGATAACGTAATAAATAATGCTGTAATTATATAAGCTATTTTAATAAGTGCTTCGATTAACATTTTATCAAATCTTAAGAATGAATGTAACCAAGCTAGGAATCCTTTGTATTCACCATTATTCTTCTTTGAAGAGAATAAGAAATATACAACAATTCCACCAATAATAGCAAGAATTACAGAAACTATTACCCAAATTATAGCTCCTCCACCAATACTAGGTGTTGAAACAGTAGGTACAGATTTAGTTACGTACATTGAATAAGCCTCCTTTACTAATTATATTATAGCACCAATAATAATATATCTCAATTTAATTTTTTTATATTTTGTCAGGAATGTCAATTCCAAGCAAATTAGTTAATTTAGTCATTACATCAACAACCTTAGTAGTAATAACAATCCATGATTCTCTTAAATCTTTATTTTCTTCAATAAGAACTTTATTTGAATCATAAAAAGTATTATATACTTTAGCTAATTGATATAAATAATCAGTAATATAATTTAGAGATTTTTCTTCCATAGACTTACTTAACACACTTTCAACTTGTAATAGCTTTATTAATATGTCTCTATCTTGCTTATTATTTAACATTTTTATACTATTATAATTAATATTATTATCATTTACCTTTTTAATTAATGAATTCATTCTTACTATTGAATATAAAAGATATACTCCTGTCTTACCATTTAAATCACAGAATTTTTCAACATCAAATATATAATCAGTTGATCTAACAGGCAAAAGGTCTGCATATTTTAAAGCAGCAATTGATAATGCATCAGCAATTGTTTCTCTTTCTTCATTAGAATAATTACTATTAATCTTTTTAATAGTTTCATCTCTAACTATGGTAATAAGATTTTCTAATGTCATTACAGAACCATCCCTAGTTTTAAATGGTCTACCATCTTTTCCATTCATTGTACCAAAACCTAAATGTTCTAATTTTACATTTTCATTAACTATTTTAGATTTATAACAAGTTCTAAATACTTGTTCAAAATGAAGTGATTGTCTGTTATCAACTACATACCATATTTCATCTGGATTAATAGAGTGAACTCTATCCCAAATGGTAGCTAAATCTGTTGTTTCATACGATACAGAATCATTAGATTTAACAAGTAAAAGTGGAGGTATTTCTAATTTATCATCAGGTAAAGATACATCAATTATCTCTGCACCTTCACTAATTCTAGTATATTTATTATTTCTTAAATAATTAATAACATCATCTATAAATTCATCTGCATCACTTTCACCCTTCCATAGATCAAATGATACATTTAATTTATCATATAAATATTTAATATTCTTTATAGAAACATTTACTATATTTTTCCATAAATCATAATATCCTTTTTCTTTCTTTTGTAATTTAGTTGTAATAATTCTTGCTTCTTCTAAGTATTCTTCATCTTCTTTTGCTTTATTACTAGCATAAGGATATATTTCCTCTAATTCTTTATTAGTTACTACATCTTCACTAGGATATTCTCCATTATAGTTTTCATCAAAATAAACCCACTCTGGATGTCTTTTCTTTAATTCTAAAATTACTAATCCTAATGGTCTACCAAAATCACCTAAATGAATATCAGATGTAACATCATATCCCAAAAATATTGCTAGTCTTTTTAATGCTTCACCAATATTTGCAGATCTTAAATGACCAACATGTAATGTTTTTGCAACATTAGGACCACCATAATCAATAACAACCTTAATGTTATTCTTATTATATGGAGTTAAATTATAATCATTAAAATAATTTATTAAAGCATCATTTTTAAATGTAATGTTAATAAATCCAGGACCATCAACACTTATCTTTTCTATATCACTTTTATCTAATTTTTCCACAATTTCATTAGCTATATCTCTTGGATTTTTTTTGTGTTCTTTAGCTAAAGACATTACACCATTAAATTGATAATCTCCTAAATCAGGCATAGAAGATACATTTAATTTAACAATATCTACACTATATCCTAAAGATAATATAGCATTTTTAATTCTTTCTTCTTGTAATTTAATAAAGTCCTTCATAAGAATCACTCCTTCAAATATTTTACCACATTATTTAGATGTTTACTATTTCTTTTATAAAAAAAAGAAGACTAATCTTCTTTAAAATAAACATCATACCAAACTAAGAATGTATAAATAGTCCATACTTTTTTATAACAATCTTTTTTTCCTGTTTTATGTAATTCTAATAATTTTAGTATTCTTTTTTGATTAAAAAACTTGCTTGCATTATCACTTTCAAATTTAATCTTTATTTTATTATATAAGTCATCATCTTTTATCCATTCTCTTAATGGTACTGGAAATCCTAATTTCTTCTTTTTATAAGATTCATTAGGTATAACACTCTTAGCTGCTAAACGAAGTGCAGGTTTAGTTGTTTCATTATTTATTTTAGCTTCAAAAGGTAGTTTCCTTGCAACTTCATATACTTTATCATCCAAAAATGGAGTTCTAGCTTCAAGAGAAAACATCATTGTATTTCTATCAACAGCATGTAAAAAATCCTTTACTAACCAATAATAATAATCTATAACTTGTCTTTTTGATGTATCATCTTTACCTTTATAATCATTATATAAAGAAGCAACTATACTTTTAGTAGGTATTTGATTTTTTAACTTAACAATTTTTCTAGCCTCTTCATCTCTAAATACTCTACCTAATCCTATATTATAATCCTCTAAATGTTGACCTCTTCTATATATAAAATTAAGTCCTCTAATATCTGGTAATACTTTTGCAACCATCGCTGCAGCATGTCTTAGAAAATAAGGTATTTTCATATACCAACTTTGTGATATATCTTCTAAATAAGTACCATAACCTCCAAAGAATTCATCTGCACCTTCACCAGACATTACAACTTTAACATCATGTGATGCAATTTCTGCCACAAAGTATAACGCAATAGCAGAAGGATCTGCTAATGGTTCATCCATATAATACATTATCTTATCAAAATTATTAATATATTCTTCTTTAGTTATTTTTTTAGATGTATTAGATATACCAAGTTTTTCAGTTAAATCTTTAGCATAACTAATTTCATCATATTTTGGATTATCATAACCAACAGTATATGTTTTATCAGGTCTAGCAAGTGAAACTAAATAAGAAGAATCTATACCACTAGATAAAAATGAACCTACTTCAACATCACTTATTTGATGATATTCAACACTATTTTTCATTGCATCTTTAATATCATTAACTATTTTATCCATATCTTGTTTTTCTGGACTAATATCAATTTGGAAAAACTTTTTAATATCTACTTTTCCATCTTGATATGTTAAATAATGTCCTGGTTCTAATCTATACACACCTTTAAAAAATGTTTCAGTTGTAGGTGTAGAATTAAAACATAAATATGCAGATAAAATATCAGTATTTAATTCTTTAATAAAATCAGGATGTTCTAAAAATGCTTTAATTTCAGATGAAAACATAAATGTATTATTAAAATTACAATAATATAAAGGTTTTATTCCCCACTTATCTCTTGCCATAAATAATTTTTTATTATTAATATCATATATAGCAAAAGCATACATACCACGTAAATGGTTTACTACATCTTCTTTCCATTCTTGATATCCATTAATAATTACTTCAGTATCTGATTTATTTTCAAAAGAATATCCTTTCTTTTTTAATTCATCTTTTATTTCCAAATAATTATATATTTCACCATTAAATACAATAACCAAAGATTTATCTTTATTATACATTGGTTGATTACCTGTAGATAAATCAATAATGGCAAGTCTACGGTGAGCTAATGCAATATCTTCATCAATATAATATCCTTCACCATCTGGTCCACGATGAGCAATTTTATCAGCCATTTTTTTAATTATTTCTTTTTTATTATCTTGTTTATTAATAAAACCTGTTATACCACACATTTGTAATTCACATCCTTTATAGTTATTTGCCTAATACTATTCTATAATAATCATTCTCCATAATCAACTTACTAGTATTAATTCTTGATGCAACTACTGCATTCATAGTTTTAACATAATCCTCAGGTAATTCTTCTTCTTTACTAGGACTAAATTTACCAGTTGCAGCATTATATCTACCTTTATCACTTATCCAACTACGGTCAGTAAAGAATACTAATCCTTCATTTGGAGCAAATATATCTTTACCAGTTATAATTCTAGAATCATATTCCACATTAAATAAGTTT
>CACZPQ010000040.1 GCA_902783185.1 uncultured Erysipelotrichaceae bacterium | reverse complement strand
TCTTAATGCTTTATCTTTATTAAATACTTTCATATATACCATTCCTAGTATAATAATAGCATACTTTGACCCCCCCCCCGCAAGGCCAAATTGATGCAATTTTTTTAAAAATATGTAAACAAAATGTACAAATTTCATTTTAAAAAAAGGAAATCAAGGACTTACCTAGAATAATAATAGTAGAGGGACTAATTATTTTTAATTAGTTCCTTTTACATTTATAAAAAGAAAGGAGGTGAAAAATCTTGAATAATAAGCTAATAAAATTAGAAAGGAATTTCATGTTCACTGATATATTTAATCAAGATCGAAATGTTCCTAAATTAGAAAAATTTATATCAATATTTTTTGGATTTGAATATGAAAAAGTACATGGAAATTTAAAATTACTTCCAAGGAAATTATCAAAGGATAATAAAAAAGAAGCATGGAAAGAAGTAGATTTATTATTGAAGTTAGATAATGAAATGTTAAAAATAAATATAGAAATAAATGATCAAGAAACACAAAATATAATAAATAGAAATATTATATATATAGCAAAGATATCATCAACAAATTATGAAACAGGAGATAATAAATTAGATAATATTTGGACAAGCAGACAAATAAATTTCAATATAAAAGATACTAAGCATACTAAATTTATAAGTGAATATGTATTTAAAGAAAGAGAGACAAATGAAATCTTATCAGAAATAGTACAAATAGATGTAATAAATATGGCAATAATAGATAAATTGTGTTATACTGACTTAAATGAAAAGGAAAAAGCAGTATATAATTTTTGTAAGATGTTAAATGCAGAAAGTAAGGAAGATTTTGAAAGGGCGAGTGAATTGGTTATGGATGAAGAATTAAGTAGAGATTTATTAGATCAAATGACAAGGAAGTCAAGAGAAGAAGAATATGTCTATATGGAAAGTGCATATGCAAACGAAAAAGATTATTATGCAGATGTAATTAGAGAACATGAAGAGGCAGCAAAAAATCTTGGTAAAGAAGAAGGCATTAAACAAGAAAAGATAAATATAGCCAAGAATATGTTAAAAGAAGGAATAGATGAAGATTTAATTACAAAAACAACTAATCTAACTAAAGAAGAATTAAAAAATATAAAAGGAAAATAATCAAATTATTTTCCTTTTTTTAATTCATTAATTCTTTCATTATAATCATCTTGAGATACTACATAAAATCCTGATACAACCATATCACTATTCACTTCTTTAATTGTATCAGAGTTAATACCTCCATCTACATTTATTATATAATTATACTTTGGTTGTAATGCTTTTAATTCATTTATCTTTTTAAGTGTATCTTTAATAAATTCTTGACCACCATATCCAGGATGAACAGATAGTACTAATACTAAGTCCAATTCATTTAAATACGGTAATATATTGTATATTCTTGTTTCAGGATTTAAAGCTATACCTGCTTTAATATTATTATCATGTAAATACTTTATACATTCTTCAATATTATTACAAGATTCTACATGAAATGATATATATGCAGGTTTTAATTTTACAAATTCTTTAATATATGAAAGATTATCTTCAACCATTAAATGAATATCTAATGGTTTATTAATATCTATGAAGAAATCTTTTATTTCATCATAAGTAAAATTCTTATTTTCAACAAACTTACCATCCATAATATCAACATGAATAAAATCAGCATTTGATTTATCAATGTTTATAATAGTTTGTTTTTCACCTAATTTATTTTTTAAAAAAGAAACACTAACTAACATATTAAACCTCACTTATTATTCTTATATAATTATCATATCTTGTTTTTAATATTTTATTACTTTCAACTAACTTTTTAACACTACATTCTTTTTCTTTATTATGCATACAATCTTTAAACTTACAGGTATTATCTCTAAACTCTGGATAAGCATCTCTTATTTCTTCTTTAGAATATCCAGATATATCTAATGCACTAAATCCTGGAGTATCTGCTATATTAATATCTTCTATATTATATATTTCTACATGTCTTGTTGTATGTTTACCTCTACCTAAAGCATAAGATATTTCATCTGTTTTAATATTTAAATCCCCTAGTTTATTAATTAGAGTAGATTTACCAGCACCAGTTTGTCCAGTAATAACTACTTCTTTTCCTTTTAAATATTTTTTCAAACTATCTAAATCATTGTTATAAAAAACATCAATTCCAATACTTTCATAATATCTAGAAAGTTCATCAACTTTATTTAATAATTCATCATTTGCTAGATCCAATTTAGAAAAAACTATTACTGGTTTAATACTATGAAGTATTAAAAATGTAATTTGTTTATCTAATAATAACAAAGATAAATCAGGATCTTTTATACTAGTTAATATTAATGCAATATCAACATTAGCAATAAAAGGTCTATTTAGTTCATTTTTTCTAGGTAAAATATCTAATATATAATTATTTTCTTCATCAATAATTACTTCATCACCAACTAAAGGAGTAATGTTTAGATTCCTAAACTTACCCCTTGGTTTGCAATTATATATTTTATTATTAACTAATACACTATATAAATTAGATATATTCTTTATTATTTTTCCTTGCATGCACTAATTACCTAATGCGTCTGGATCACAAAATTCTCCATCACATTCTCCCTCAGTAGCAGACTCGTTAGTATCTACTTCAATCTTTAATGTTGTACCTGCTGCAACTGTTGAACCTGCAGGACGAGATTGTGATTTAATTTTTCCTTCGCTTGCTCCCTCTGGAGTAACTACTAGATTAAGACCATTCTTATCACAGAATTCTTTTACTTGACTAACTGTATAATTACTAAAGTCTGGATACTTAACAACTATATTTGGAATATATAGAATTACTGTATCACCAGCACTTACCTTTTCACCTGCTTTTTTAGATTGATCAATTACTTCATTTCCTTCATATTTAGATGAATCATCAACATCTTTCTTTTCAGGTAAAACATATATACCATATGCTTCAAGTGTACCTTGTACAGTTAAATAGTTTTTACCAGTATAATCCTCTAATGTATATGTTGCATTACCAGATGATGAATATAAAGTAATTTCTGTACCTTTAGTTTTCTTAGTTCCAGCAACTGGTTTAGTTTTAACAATATTTCCTTCAGTTATGTCATCAGATGCTACTTCTTCTATTTGATCTGCAACTTTAAATCCAGCATCTTGTAATGTCTTAACTGCTTCAGATTGAGACATATTAGTAACATCTGGTACCTTTACTTCCTTAGCATTTGTTAATAGTGGAAGTAAGATAATAATAGCTGTAATAATTGCAACAATACCAGTAAATATAGTTGCTAATATTAATACTATTTTATTATCCTTTTTTACATCACTTTCAGTTACTTGTTTAGCAATAATGTTTCCATCATCATCCATTGCTGTTTTCTTTTCAAGTGCTTTAACAACATGACTTTCTCCATCACCTTCTGGAAATTTAAATTTAATTTTTTCTTCATTTTCTCTAGATTCATCAAGACATGTTCTTAAATCATTATACATTTCACGAGCATCACTATATCTATTTTTAGGATTCTTAGCAGTTGCTCTTAAAATTATATTTTCAACACTTTGTGGAATCTCTGGCATATCCTTCTTAATTGATGGAAATGGTTCTTTTAAATGTTTTAAATCAATTTCAACTGCATTATTGCCTTTATAAGGTAATTTACCAGTTATTAACTCATACATTAAAATACCCATTGAGTAAACATCACTTTGAAGAGTAGCACTCTTTCCATTTGCTTGTTCTGGTGGTAGATAATGTACAGAACCCATTACAGAATTTGTTTGAGTTAATTGAGTTGAGTTCATAGCCATTGCTATACCAAAATCAGTAATTTTAACTACACCATTATCAAGAATCATAATATTTTGTGGTTTAATATCTCTATGAATAATATAAGCATCATGTGCTGTAGACATACCATCAGTTACTTGAAGCATTATATCAATAGCTTCAGTTAATGTTAATTTTTCTCTTTTCTTTAATAATTGTTTTAGTTGTCTACCTTCAATATATTCCATTACTATATAGTAATTTCCATTATCTTCACCTACATCATACACTTCAACTATATTTGGATGAGAAAGTGAAGATGCTGCAAGTGCTTCTCTTTGAAAACGTCTTACAAATTTTTCATCATGTGCTAAATCTCCACGAAGAACTTTAACAGCAACATTTCTATCTAAAATAGTATCAAGAGCTAAATAAACATTAGCCATTCCACCTTCACCGATAGATTTAATAATTTGATAACGATCATTTATCTTTTGTCCCTTAACTATCATGTTTATTCACCACTCTCTTTCACTAAATACGCTATTGAAATATTATCAGTACCCCCACGTGCGTTACACTTTCTTATTAATTTAATTACTTTTTCTTCAATATCTAATTCACTATCATTAAGTACCTTTTCAATTTGTTCTTCAGTTAACATATTTGTTAATCCATCACTACATAATAATATGCCACTAGCAGATGTATCAACATCAAATATATCAAGTTCTACTTTTTCCATACCACCTAGTGCTTTCATTAAAACATTCTTCTTTGGATGATATTTAGCTTCTTCTTCAGTTAAATCACCAGCTTCAACTAGTAAATTAACAAGTGTATGATCATGAGTTACTTTATGTAATTTACCATTTTTTATAGCAAATCCAGATGAATCACCAATATTACCAAATATTAAGAATTCTTTAGTAATAAGTGCTAGAACAACAGTTGTTCCCATTCCCTTAGATTCTTCGTGATCATTAGTATAATCAATTATATTTTTATTAATTTCACTAATATTATCATTTAACCAATTGATTGCATCTACTTTATTTCCTATTGTAGATATTTCACTAAATCTTTTACCCATATGTGTAACAACCATAGATGATGCCACTTCACCAGCTCTATGACCACCCATACCATCAGCTACAATCATTAAATATTCATTACTTTTATTTTTAAGAATTGTAACAGAATCTTCATTATGAGATCTAACCTTTCCAGCATCAGTTAAATAAAATGATTTCATTACTTTACCTCCTTTGATCTTAACTGTCCACAAGCAGCTTGTATATCCTTACCAAATCTTTTTCTTATTGTAACAGTAATTTTATTATCTTGTAGTATTTTACCAAACTTTAATACTTTATCTTGATCAGTTGCTTTAAATTCAATATGATTAGTTTCATTATAAGGTATTAAATTAACATATACATTTAATCCTTTTAATAATTTAACTAATTTATTTGCATCTTCTTCACTATCATTTACCCCTTTAAGCATAACATATTCTATAGTAATTCGTCTATTAGTTTTGTCATAATATGTCTTAATTGCATCAATTAACTTATCAATATTATATGCTTTATTAACAGGCATTAATTTATTCCTTAATTCATCATATGGCGCATGAAGTGATATAGCCAAATTTATTTGTAATGGAAAGTTAGCAAATTCTAATATTTTAGGCACTAGTCCAGATGTTGAAACAGTAATATGTCTAGCACCAATAGCTAATCCTTTAGCATCATTAATAATCGTTAAAAATTTAATTAAATTATCATAATTATCAAATGGTTCACCAATTCCCATAACAACAACTGAAGAAAGTCTAATATTTAAATCTTTTTCAATTAAAAGAATTTGTTCAACCATTTCATAAGTTTCTAAATTTCTAACTTTTTTTAACCTTCCTGATTCACAAAACGCACATCCCATATTGCAACCAACTTGTGATGATACACATACACTATTTCCATAATTATGTTTCATTACCACTGCCTCAATATGATTTGAATCATTAAGTTCAAATAAATATTTATAAGTATCTTTATCTTCTAATCTTTTAACTATTTTTATAAATGATGTATCAAAATCATTATTTAATCTTTCTATTACATCTTTTTTTATATTAGTCATATCATTAAAATTAGATACTCTTTTTTGATAAAGCCATTCAAATACCTGGGTAGCTTTAAATGATTTTTCCCCAATACCCTTAAAATAATCTTCAAGCATTGTTCTAGTATAAGAGTAAATATTATCCATATGCTTCACCAATATTAATTATATCAAATTTAAATAAAAAATACGATACATTTATAGTTATTTTTATAAAAAAAAGATATAACTTAAATCATATCTTTATCTAAATGAATTATATGTACCATTTCCATAAAAATACAAACCATTTGTATTTCTTTCTCCGCCTAGCACTCTATTTATTGCACTAATCATTTCAGGTTTAACACAACTAGGATCTTCCATTGCTCTTTCAAACTTTTGATGATTAATTCCATCAAATTGTCTATCGGCAAATATAATATCATGAATTGTAGGGCCAAACTTGCCACTTTCATATCTATTTAATATTACTGAAGTAACTCCCATAGTATCTGATTCAAGATACTCATTTTCAGCAGCCTCCGCATAAACAACAGCAATTAATTCTCTTAATGTAAAATCATTAAAATTATATGAAGTTGCTGAAAAAGTTAATTTATTTGTTCCAGGACTTAATGGCCCAGAAACAGTTCCAGTTTCATTATTAATTTCAAAGTTAAGAGTTTTTTCATTTATTTCATTATTAAGTTTTTCAACTTTTATTCCAATATTGTTATTTTGAATACTTTTTATATCATTTTCTGACTTATTTTGTAATAAATTTAATGCCTCTTTTGCTAAATTAGCTAACGAATTTGTTGTTTTAACATTACCTTCTGACACATCAGCAGCAGATGCTTTATACTTTTGTAATTGAGCCTTAGCACTTTCAAATAGTGTTTGAGTAGAATTTAATTTAGAATCATTTTTTTTCTTTTCTTCATTATAAGCATCCATTGCCAATGCATCTAAATCAACAGTTTCTACCTCAACCACTTTATCATTTGATGCAGTAGTTCTTGATAAATAATCTTTAGCATTATTACGTATAGGATTAATTTGTATATCCATATTTATCATCACTTTCCTATTATAATTTTAAATTATTAAACACTATTAGTCAATAAATAAAAAATATAGTTAATTAATTAACTATATTTCATTTTTTTCTTTTTTCTTTTTAGTTTTCTTTGGTTCTTCAATATCATCAAATAATAAATCTAATTTTTTATTATCATTTTCTTTGTTTTCTGTTTTTACTTTCTTTGTTTTTTTCTTTGAACTTAATGTAATAATTATTATTATTGATATGAATAATATTACTAAAGAGCCTATTAACATATATAAATAAGTAGTATTATCTTTAATTAAAGCATTAAATAATTCTTCATCAAATACTTGGAAAGTATTATTATTTTTATCATATAAATAATATCCTTCTTTTCCAGTAGATAAATCCATACCATATACTAAATAATAATTATTTAGATTCTTATATTTAAATGCACTGACATTTTCATTATTAATACTAATACTTTCTTTATTAAATCCTTTAAATGGTACACTATCCTTTTCTATTAGATATAATACTATATTTGTTGATTCAACACTAATATATGGATAATATTTTCCGTTTTCATATTTGAAAAATTTTATATTTCCTTTTTCATCTTTTAAAGCAACCAAAGTAATATTTGAATTATTGTTCTTAAATACTGGTACTTCTTGTCCATCTATAGTCATTTTATCTTCAGTAAAACCATCTGGAATATCTAAATTTTTTGTGTTTTTAATAATACTATAATTAGCATTATTAACTACGATATTAATTGGATTTAAATCTTTAACATTTACATTTAAAATATATGTTCTTTTATCGCCATTTTCTGCAGTAACTACTATTTCAAATTTATTAATACCTTCATCTACTTCTTTTTCTCCAATACCATCTACACTTGATTTTGAATCAGTTTTTGTTGCATTTATTTTAACACTCTTAACACTTGATGGTACTTCAGTAGAATATTCTAAAACATCAGAACTAAATTCAGGACTTATTTCATATCCTTCAACAGATAATGATTTTAATGAATTAATAGTTGATGCTGGAGTTGGTTCTTTTACCCTAACACTTTTTGTGCCTGACAAATTAATATTTGAACCATCACTACTTGTTATATCACCTGATAAGGAGAACACAATAGTACCAATAGAAGAAGATCTACAAGTAGTAGAAAAAGTTTTTGTTGTATTATTACCATCACCTGTTGCATCAGCCCAACTATTTGTACATCCATATGTATTTCCAGATGATGTTATTTTAATATTCCATGCAGCAGTTGACTTTACTGTTACTGATGCAGTAACGGATTTACCTTCATCTATTGTATTAGATGATACATTAAATGAATATGAAGGTGCAGCTTTAACAACTGCAATACTCATAGTCATCGAAATACAAAATATTAATAATCCTTTTATTCTTTTCATATATAACTCTCCTTTTATTTTTGACTTATACTTGTTTTACCAAGTAAGTATTGTCTTATTTTTAATAAGGTAGATGAATTAACTTTATTATCATTATTAAAGTTAGCTGCTTCAAAATAAGCTCCAGTTAAATTTGTTTTACCAAGTAAGTATTGTCTTATTTTTAATAAGTCTGCAGAATTAATATTTCCATCACCCGTAATATCTCCATATATAACAATATAATATTTAGTTTCATCTTTTAAGGTGATTGTTTGTCCAGTTTTAACAATATCAGTATTGCTATAAGTTGCATTTGAGTCTTTTGCTTTTAACGAAGAAATAGTTGTTCCAACATTAAATCCTTTAATATACTCATTCTTTAAAGTTGCACCTATATTATTAAGTGTTGTTTTTGGATCATATGATGTATTATTATTTGTATTACTATTATTTGAATTATTATTTGTGTTACCATTATTAGTATTACTATTACCATTATATGTTCCACATATTTGACATAGACCACCAGAGGCATATACTAAACCTTTTTTTACTGGATTTGTTGCACCAGATGATGCTCCAATATTATAAAAATTATATAATCCAGAATATTTACGATCATTATATTCAAATTCTTGACCACTTATATTAATTTGACTACTTCCAACCTCTACTTTTGATAAAGAAGCTAAATATACTGGATTAACATTAGCTGTTTTACCAGCTTCTAAGAAAAGTGAAGCATAAGTTCTATTACTGATTGAATCTTTTCCTTTTAATAAATTGCTACTATTTAAAACACCTTGAATAACTGATTCAGATATATCACGATATGAAAGATCTTCAAACATAAATACATATGATTCATTTAAGAAATTTCTTGGATCTAAGTAATACTCTGTAACAGCTAAGTTTGGATAATACCAACCTTTTTCACCAGTTGGTATTGGATTACCATTTTTATCTAATTCTGTTAACTTTGTATTAGTACTATCTATAGAACCGGATGCCTTAAATATTGCAGCTGCTTCTTCAATTGTTATATTAGTTTCCATTGGAATAAATGTCCAATTGTTATGTTCTTGATGTAATTGTCTAAGGTATGGTTTATAACTATCTGGAAAATCTTTTATCATTTTTTCAAAAGCATCATCTGTTTTAGTTGTTGTACCAAGATTAGCTTTTTTTCCAGTTGGATGTAAATAAGATTCAGCCATATTTTTATAAACTGGTATATTAAAGGTAAATGGTAAAGTAAATGAATCATTTTTATAATATGATGAACTGCTTGATACCGCTTCAATAGCAGGTGCTTGAATATTAGATTGATATAAATGATCATATACCGCATAACTACCATTTGGATTAACATTGAATTTTTTTAAATATGAAGTAAATTGTCCTTTAGATATATATCCATTTGAAATCCACTTAGCGCCACCTATTATAGCCTTTGCAGGTGTATTCCAAGGTCTATCATAGGCATCAGTTGTTTTTGTGGTAATATATTTACTACAAGAATATCCTTCTTTATCATTATACTTAATATGATACCAACCTTCAGTACAATAACTATTAGTTATTTTGTTATCATCAAGTATTTGTACTGTATCACCAACTACCATTGTATCAATAATTGTAGAATTTTTCGTAGTTGCAGCATCTCTTAAAGATAAGCCATCTCCAGTAACATGTACTTCAGTTACTGCATAAACGTTATTAGAAAGGAAAAATAATGACATTATAAATATAAAGACATATGTTATTCTTTTAAGATACTTCATAACTATACTTCCTTTCCATTATGTATTAATTATACCATTATTACACTTTTATGTAAAATAGTTTGTAAAAATTAGTGTAAAGTGAAATTGAACGAAATTACTTGTTTATTTTCTATATTTATAATATAATTATTTAAGGTAAAAGAGGGTAAAAAAATGAAAGCATTTATTAACAAAATTAAAAAAGCAAATAAAGCACTATTAGTATTATATTTTATATCCTTAATAGCATATGCTGTATCATATGTTCTTTTGACTATTAATCTAATACATTTAAGTACTATTGAAACTCCAATAAGAATAATAGTTATAATATTATTTGGTGTTTGGTTATTTATTTGGTTAATATCTGGTTTACTTTCATTATTTACTAAAAAATATAAACCATATGTAATATTAATTGTATTTACTATTTTATTTACCATTGTATTTAGTTTTGCTGATTATTATATAGGTACACTTTATACTGGAATTGAAAGTATTAGTAAAGATAAAATTACTTATACATCAAATTTAATAAATCTTAAAGATAGTACTTTTGATAAACAAAGTAAAATAGGAATGATTAATGATGAAAGTGATATTGAAGGATATATTTTAGGTAATAAATTAGTTAAAGAAAATAAATTATCTAATGAAATAAAAAGATATGATGACTATTATGTAATGTTAAATGATTTATATACCAAAAAGATAGATGCAATTATTGTATCAGGAAACTATGTAATTAATTTCTCAAGTGAAGAAGATTTTGAAAATATTCAAACAGATACTAAAATAGTTTATTCTTATTCAGAAGAAATGGATAATATTGATAATGTATCTTATACTGATAAAAAATTAACTGAACCATTTACAGTGCTTTTAATGGGTGTTGATTCAACAATTGATGGATTAAATGCTAATCAAGCATTTAATGGTGATACATTAATGTTAGCATCATTTAATCCAAAAACATTAACTGCATCAGTATTCTCTATTCCAAGAGATACATATGTACCTATTGCTTGTAGAAATAATGCATGGGCAAAAATAAATTCATCTGCAGCATCTGGAACAAACTGTGTTATTAAAACTGTTAAAAACTTAACTGATATAGATATAGATTTTTATGTAAAGGTAAATTTTAAAGGTGTTGTTGATTTAGTCGAAGCACTTGGTGGTATAACTGTTGATGTTCAAAAACCAGACTTCATGGTTAGAGAGGGAGTTAACTACCACGGACAAGTATGTGAACAAAATTCATTAAGACAATTTGGAAATCAAATGGTTTGTATGGATCCTGGAGTTCAAAGATTAAATGGTGAACAAGCTTTAGCTTATTCAAGAAGTAGAAAACAATTTATTGGTTCAGATTTAGATAGAGTATTACACCAACAACAAGTTGTAACTGCAATTGCTAATGAAGTTAAAAATATTAGATCATTTGAACAATTTGAATCTATCCTTAAAGCTGTTGAAAAGAATATGGATACAAACATGAAGAGTGATCAAATAATGTCATTATATAATGTTGCTAAAAAGATAGTTATGAACTCAATCAATGGTGTTGAAGAACCAGTTTCAATTAATAAAACATATTTAGAAACTTACTCATTACCTGTATGGCAAGGTTATTCAAATACATCTGCTTTAGGTTATTATAAAGATTCAATGGAAGATATTACACAAATGTTTAAAGTAAATCTAGAATTAGAAAAACCTAAAATTATTAAAAATTATAAAATAGATTATAATGAAGATTATCAAGCTAAATATTATGGCAAGGGATTACGTACTCAACCAATAGAAAAAACAATGACTAATTTAATTGGGCAAACAAAAGAACAAGCATCTTCATGGTGTACATCTAATGGATTAACTCCAAGTATAAAATATGTAAGTGAAGGCGATGAGTTTTATGACCCAAACATAGCTGCTGGCCGAGTTACTAATCAAAGTATTCATGTTAATACGTTAATTAATAACGTATCTCAAATAACACTATACATTAATAACTCATCAAGTACAAATAATACTCAAAATGAAGAAACTAATAACAATTCAATAAATAATGAGGATAATAATAAAACAAATAATAATATTACTCCAAATGAAGAAAATTCAATTATACCTCAACCAAATAATGATAATACTACTGATACAAATAATGATGAAAACACAACTACTGATGATTCTAATAATAATGAATAAAACTTCATATAAAATATGAAGTTTTTTTATACTAACAATTTACTACATCTATTAATTCTTTCTTGATTATAAGTATCATGAAGTTCTAAAACTTTAGAATTTAGCGTTCTTATTATTTTTTCATTGTTATTATAATTTGTTAGAATAGATACTAAATATGGTTTATCTACATATACAATTCCATTTTCATGATAATAACCTGGAAATTCACCATATTTTTGAACTGCATCTACATTTTTATCTGGAAAGTTTAAATAGTTTTGTTCACTCTTTATAAAGAATGATTTTAATTCCTTAGCGTTATCATCATTAGTATTTAAATACTTATTTAATGCTTCTAAATATATAAGAGCATCATCTACAACTATTTCACCAAAGTTATCTGTATTAAGTGTATATTTAGCCCCTAAAGACTTACCATAGTCTCTTAATGTTGATTTACCAATATAATCAAGTAACATAATATGGGCTATATTATCACTATAAATAACAGCGTAATTAACTAAATCTCTTAGTTTAACTTTATCTCCATAACTCTTTTTACCCATTTTTAGCGATGCACCAGCTAAGTATTTAGCTTGATAAGTCATAGTTTCATCTAGATTTATTTCTCCTTTAGATGCTTTTTCATATATATATAGTGCATCTAACATTTTAATAGTACTTGCAGCATAATATTTATTATTTTCATTATATTTATAAGTAAATTTACTTACTGGTTCTTCATAACCAATACTTACACTATATTTACTAAAAAAACTATTAGTTTCATCTATCTTATTTTTTAGATTATCAGTTAAATCTTTTTCACTATATTCTTCAGATAAGCAAGCTTCATATTCTTTAAGTTTTTCATTTTTATTAGTTAAATAATTATTTACATTACTAATCATTTTTTTCATAATATTAGATTCATCATTTTTAATAAACTTAGCAAAGCAAAATATTACTATTACAATTATTAGAATAGTTATTACATTTCTAATAAATGGTTTTAGTTTTCTTCTTTTATTCTTTCTTTTTTTCACATTTAACACCACTTTTACTATATAACAATTATAATACATATAATTCAAAAAAAAAAGAGTGAAAATCACTCTTAATTTCATATTAGTCAATAACCTTAGTTACTGTACCAGCACCTACAGTTCTACCACCTTCACGGATAGAGAATTTAGTACCTTGTTCTAATGCGATAGGAGCAATTAGATCAACTGTCATATCAACATTATCACCAGGCATAACCATTTCTACACCAGCAGGTAATTCAATAACACCAGTAACATCTGTTGTTCTGAAATAGAATTGTGGTCTATAGTTTGAGAAGAATGGAGTATGTCTACCACCTTCATCAGCAGTTAGAACATAAACTTTTCCTTCAAATTTATGATGTGGAGTAACTGATCCTGGTTTTGCAAGAACTTGTCCTCTTTCAACTTCAGATCTATCAATACCACGAAGTAATACACCAGCATTATCTCCAGCTAAAGCTTCATCTAATGTTTTTCTAAACATTTCGATTCCAGTAGCTACAGTTTTCTTAGTATCTTTTAATCCAACGATTTCAACTTCGTCATTAACATGTAATGAACCTCTTTCAACACGTCCAGTAACAACTGTACCACGTCCTGAAATAGTAAATACGTCTTCAATTGACATTAAGAATGGTTTGTCTAAATCTCTTGTAGGTAAATCAAAATATTCATCACAAGCAGCCATTAATTTCTTAATAGATTCTTGTCCGATTTCTGAAGTGTCACCTTCAAGAGCTTTTAGAGCAGAACCTCTAATAATAGGACAATCTGGATCATATTCATATTCTCCTAATTTTTCTCTAATTTCCATTTCTACTAAATCTAGTAATTCTGGATCGTCTACTTGATCAACTTTGTTCATGTAAACGATAATTTTAGGAACACCTACTTGACGAGCAAGTAAAATATGTTCACTAGTTTGAGGCATAACACCATCAGATGCAGAAACAACTAGAATTGCACCATCCATTTGTGCTGCACCAGTGATCATGTTTTTAACATAATCTGCGTGTCCTGGACAGTCAACATGTGCATAGTGACGAGTTTCAGTTTCGTACTCTACATGAGCAGTATTAATTGTAATACCTCTTTCTCTTTCTTCTGGAGCCTTATCGATTTCATCGTATTTCATAGGATCCTTAGAAAATAACATTGTGATAGCAGCAGTTAATGTTGTTTTACCATGGTCTACATGACCAATAGTACCAATATTCAAATGTGGTTTGCTTCTATCGAATTTTTCTTTTGCCATAAATATATTCCTCCTTAAATTTATACCATATTTATTTTATCTAATACTTTGTCATTTTTCAAGTATTAATTAATCATTTATACTATTTTTCTTAATAATTTCATCAGAAATTGATTTTGGAACTGGTTCATAATGATCTAATTCCATTACAAAGTTACCTCTACCTTGAGTATTTGATCTCAAACTTGTTGCATAACCAAACATTTCTGCTAGTGGTACCATTGCTTGAATTTGAAGTGCATTACCACGTGATTCTTGACCAAGTGGTTTACCTCTTCTTGAAGTTAAATCTCCCATAACATTACCCATATATTCATCTGGAACTGTTACAGAAACCTTCATAATTGGTTCTAGAATAACTGGATTACATTTATTCTTCATTTCTTTAACTGCAAGTGAAGCAGCAATTTTGAATGCCATTTCAGATGAGTCTACATCATGGTATGAACCATTATGTAATGTTGCTTTAACATCAACCATTGGGTATCCTGCTAAAACACCACCAGCTAAAGCTTCTTGTAATCCCTTATCTGTTACTGGAATGTACTCTCTAGGAACTACACCACCAACAACAGCATCAACGAATTCATATCCTTTACCAGGATTTGGTTCAAAGT
>CACZPQ010000039.1 GCA_902783185.1 uncultured Erysipelotrichaceae bacterium | reverse complement strand
ATCTTTTTTATCAAATTTATCAAATAGTTCATTTATTTTATTATCATGATCTAGCACCATTTTATTAATATATTTTTGTTCAATTAAGGTATCTTTAATAAAATGTCTCATTTTAACAAAAGCATCCATTATACTAATACTTACCTGTGCTGCAACTTTAGTATGAAGTATTGTTGCAAGCATTGCTACACCTTCTTCGGTAAATACTCTAGGGTTATTTCTTGACATTTTACTAATATTTGTGGTCAAAAATTTTGACCGCAAACAAATAAATTCCTCATCATCTAATATCCATGAAAATCTTTCTGGAAATTTATTAGGATTATTTTTAACTGCTTGATTTATTTCTTTTGTTCCATTCTTACATTGATATAATCTTGCTAAATCAGAATCTAACATTACTTGTTTTCCTCTAATTTCATATATCATATTTTCAATATTTATATCATTTATTGTAACTATATTGTTCAACTCAAAACCTCCTTAGTTTTATTTAATAAAATATTATTAATATCTTCATCAGCAATTTCACTTTTAAGAACACTTACCAACATAATTGCTCCATGTTCAGTAAAAGCGTATGGAATATATCTTCGACCGCCGTATTTTGTTGTCTTTAAACTTGAGGTGACATTTTGGCACCTCAAGTATTTATATTCTTCAACTGTTAATTGAAAACAAAAATCTTCTGGAAATTTATTTATATTTCTTTTTACTTGTCTATTTAAATATTTTGTTTCTACATTGTAAAGTCTTGCTAAATCAGAATCTAACATAACCTGTTTTCCTCTTATTTCATATATCATATTTTCTATTCTTTGATTATCTTTTATAATTGTATTATTCATATTTGTAACCTCCATTTAGTTTTTTTGAAAGCAAAAAGATAGAAATATTTCATTTCTATCCTCTTAATCCGCTTCTCTATATAAATGTATTTTATTACCATATATTATTCTTTGTCAATAAAAAGTAATTATAGTATAATAATTTTAGGTGGTTTATAATGATTAATGAAATAGAAAATAATTCAATTGTTATTTGTTCCAACCGTATAAAAAAAGAAATACTATTGAATTGTAATTATTTAAAAAAAATTAAATTTATAACTATTGAAGAATTCATTAAGAATTATTATGGTACATATAAAACTGAAGCAATTTACTATGTTATGGAAAAGTATGGATATACTTATGATGTAGCAAAAGAATATTTAGATAATATTTTTTATAATTATGAGCCTTTAAAGGATATGTATTATGATTTAGAATGTAATGATTTATTAATTGTTGATGAATTATTTAAGAAAGAAGTTTTAAATAAAAAAATATATGTTATTGGTTATTATAATCTTGATAAATATGTAGTAGATACTTTAAAAGAATTAAATGTTATATTTATTAATAACAATAATAAATGCATTCATGATGTATATGAATTTAAAACAATGGATGATGAAATAGTTTTTGTTATAAATGATATTATTAAAAATCATAAAGATAATATTAAGGATGTATATTTAGTCAATATAGATAATACTTATAATAATTCAATAAAGAGATTATTTAAATTATTCAATTTAAATATTAATTTAAAAGAAAATAATAGTATTTATGCAATTAAAGAAGTGCAAGAATTTGTTAAATATCTTAAAGAAAAAAATAGTATTAATCTAGATTTAATAAATAATGTTGATATTAAAAATAAAATAATAGATAATATTAATAAGTATAATATTACTAATATTGATAATCATTATATAGATATCTTAGAAAGTAATATTAAGAATTGTTATATCGATAATATTACTTATGATAATGCAGTAAATGTAATTGATATTGAAGATATGTTTCTTGATGATAAATATTATTATATTATGAATTTTAATCAAGGAAGTGTTCCTAAGGTATTTAGCGATGATAAATTAATTAAGGATTCTAATAGATCTATTCTTGGTTTAAATACATCGCTTGATTGTTTAAATAACTATAAAAAGATGGTTATACATAAACTTAATAATTATAAGAATATTACTATTACATATAAGTTAAATGATTATTTTAAATCATATATAAAATCTCCTTTAGTAGATGAATTAAAACTTAATGTTATTAAGGATATAAAATTAGAATATAATTATTCAAATAAATATAATAAGTTAGAGTTAGCTAAAATGTTAGATGACCATAGTTTATTTAATATTGAATGTGATAACTTAAATGATTTATATGCAACTTATTCAGATATTAATTATTCAACTTATAATAATGAATTTAGTGGATTAGACAACAATTTATTAAAAGAATATTTAAATAATAGTATTAATATTTCATATTCTAGTATGGATTCGTTTTTTAAATGTCAATTTAGATATTATATTGATAATATATTAAGATTAGGTGATTATGAAAATACTAATAAGAAATTAATTGGTAATTTATTTCATGATGTATTATCTAAAATGTATAATGAAGATTTTGATTTAAAAAAGGAATATAATGATTATTTAAAAGATAAAGAATTAACTAATAAAGAAAAGTTTTATGTAGATAAAGTATATAGTGAACTAGAATTAATAATAGATACAATTAAAAATCATGATAAACATTCTAAATATAGTGAAGTATTAACTGAATATCCAATATTAATTAAAAAGGATTCTAATTTAGATATTCATGTTAAAGGATATATAGATAAAATTAAAATACTAAGAAATAATAATAATATTTATGTAAGTATTATAGATTATAAAACAGGTAATACTGATTTATCATTAGATAATATTAATTATGGTTTAAATATGCAATTACCAATGTATTTATATTTAATAAAAAAAGATATGAATAATGTTAATGTTATTGGCTTTTATTTGCAAAAAATTTTAGAAAATAAAAAGTTAAATAGTAAAGATAAGAAAAAAGATGAATTAGATTCTTTAAAATTACTTGGATATACTATTGATAATGAAGGATTAATACCTATTATTGATGATACATATACATGTAGCGATGTTATTAAATCAATGAAAATAACTAAGAATGGTTTTTATAAGTATGCAAAACTTATAAGTGATGATGAAATAAATAAAATTGTTGATATAGTAGATAATCATGTAAATGAAGTAATTAATTCATTAGAAAACGGTGATTTTAAAATTAATCCAAAGAGAATTGATGGAGAATTAATTGGTTGTAAGTATTGTAAATTTAAAGATTTGTGTTTTAAAAGAGAAGAAAATATTGTTGATTTAAAGAATACAAAAAAAGAAGAAATATTAAATAGTTAGTAGGTGATAATATGGCATGGACTAAAGATCAAGATAGGGCAATTAAGGAATTTGGTAAGAATATAATTGTAAGTGCTGGTGCTGGTTCTGGTAAAACAGCAGTTCTTTCTGAACGAGTACTTGAGCATGTTAAAAATAATATTGGTATAGATGAGATGTTAATATTAACATTTACTAATGCCGCAGCTGAGGAAATGAAAAAAAGAATTAGAAATAAACTAATTGAAAATAATTATTTAGATGAAGCAAATAAGGTAGATATTGCATATATTACCACATTTGATGCATTTGCATTATCATTAGTAAAAAAATATAATTATACATTAAATATAGGTAAAAATATTAATGTAGTCGATGATTCATTAATTACATTAAAGAAAAGAGAAATACTAACCTTTATATTTGATAGATATTATAAAGAAAAAGATGAATTATTCTTAAAATTACTTAATGATTTAACATTAAAAGATGATAATGATATCTTTGAGGCAATATTAGAATTAGATTATTCATTAGATAAAGAAATAGATAAAGAAAGTTATTTAAATGAATATCTAACTAACTATTATAATGATATTAATGTAAATAATTTAATTGATGATTATATTGTATTTTTAAATAATAAAGTTAAACAAATAAAGATACAATTAGATAATATATCTAATTATGTTGAAAATAATTATTATGAAAAATTATATAATTCATTAAAAAGTTTAATAGATTCAAAAACATATGAAGATATTAAATATAATGTTAATAATATAAATATGCCAAACTTGCCAAGTGGAAGTGATGAGGCTAAACCAATAAAAGAAGAAATAGGAAAAATAAAAAAAGAATTAGTTGAATTAACTGATTATTCCTCAATTGAAGAAATAATAAATTCTATATATTTAACTAAAGATTATGTAGATATAATAATTAAAATAGTATTAGAACTTAATCAAAAAGTATTAGATTATAAAAGTAGTATTAATTCATATGAATTTATTGATATATCTAAAATGGCTATTAAAATACTTCAAGAAAATGAAGGTATTAGATTAGAACTTAAAAATAAATTTAAGGAAATATTAATAGATGAATATCAAGATACTAATGATATACAAGATTTATTTATGTCATTAATTGAAAATAATAATCAATATGTAGTAGGTGATATAAAACAATCTATCTATCGTTTTAGAAATGCTAATCCTAATTTGTTTAAAGATAAATATGATAAATATTCAAAGAGTGAAACGGATTTAAAAATTGATTTAAAAGAAAACTTTAGATCAAGAGATGAAGTAATAAAAAATATTAATCTTATTTTTAATTTAATTATGAATGATACTATAGGTGGTGCAAATTATGTATATGATCATCAAATGATATTTGGACAAAAAAAATATACTAATAATGATAATATTAATTATAATATGGAAATATTAAATTATAACTTAGATAAAGAAAGTAAATATACTAGTACTGAGGTTGAAATATTTGCCATAGCAAAAGATATTAAAAATAAAATAGAATCTGGTTTTAAAGTATCATATGAAGAAAATGATGCTTTTAAAGAAAGAAATGCTACATATGCTGACTTTTGTATTTTAATAGATAGATCTAAACATTTTACTACTTATAAGAAAATATTTGAATACTTAAATATTCCTATAACTATAATGAAAGATATAAAAATAACTGATAGTTTAGATATTGATATAATTAAGAATATTTATAATTTAATAGTATGTGTTAAAAATAATGAATATAAAGAAAGTTTTAGATATTCATTTATGTCTATTGCAAGAAGTTATTTATTTGAATATTTAGATAATGATATATTAAATATATTTAAAAATAATAATTATTATGATAATGAAATATATTTAATTATTAAAGATATAGTAAAGGATATAGATAATCTAACAAATAAACAAATATATGAATTAATTATTGATAAGTTTGATATATATAATAAATTAATAAGTGTTGGTAATATTAATGAACATATTAAGATATTAGATCATTTAAGTAATTTAATTGATAATTTAGATAAAATAGGTTATACATATATTGATTTTAAAAACTATTTAGATAATATAATTGATAAAGATTTAAATGTTACAATATCTTTAAATAAGGAAGAATCAAATAGTGTTAAGATAATGACCATTCATGCATCTAAAGGTTTAGAATTTCCAATATGTTATTATGCATCACTTGATGAAGATTTTAATATTCAAGAAATAAAAGATAAATATGCATATAATAAAAATTATGGAATAATAACACCATATATAGATAGTAATGGAATTAAAACCACTATAGTTAAAACTATGTTTAAATCATTTTATTATGATGAAGAAGTATCAGAAAAACTAAGATTGTTTTATGTTGCATTAACTAGAGCTAGAGAAAAAATGATATTTATAACATCTTTACAAGAAAATGTTTTAGCATATAAAGATGGTGAAGTAATTGATGATAATACTAGAAGCAAATATAGATCATTTAATGATATTCTAAGTTCAATATATAAGTATATAAAAAAGTATATAACTAATATTAGTATTAATGATTTAAATATATCAAGAGATTATAATTATCAAAAAGATAAAAAAATAGATATTAAAGATGGTAATAAAATAATTGTTAATGAAATAATAAATGACAATAATAAAATAGATAACAGACATTTTTCTAAGGAAAGTCATTCATTATATACTGATGAAGAAAGAAACAATATTGAATTAGGTATAAGAATGCATTATATATTCGAAGTAACTGATTTTAATAAACCTGATTATAATGAATTAAATGATAATGAAGTAGTATTATTAAATAAATTTTTGGAAACTAAAATATATGAAGGTGCAAAAGAAATATATAAAGAATATGAATTTTATTATAATCATGATGATGTTTTAGAACATGGTATTATAGATTTATTATTAGAATTTGATGATTATAATATAATTGTTGATTATAAGTTAAAAAATACTCAAGATGATGCTTATTTAAAACAATTAGATGGTTATAAAACATATATTGAAAAAATTACAAATAAAAAAACTATTACTTATTTATATTCTATAATAGATGGACAGTTAGTAAAAATAAAAGAATAGATGAATTATTCATCTATTTCTTTATTAGTTTTAATTGATAATTCTTGCATAGCTTTGTCTAAACTATCGTCATATCTTTTGAATATAAAGTATCCAGCATCTTTTATCTTTACTTTATATAAATAATTTTCATTTCTGATAAGTGAATCATTATCAATATAAGTCATTTTATTTATGTATTCTATTTCTTGATAATTAATTGTATATTCATTATTTAGTGTTTCATATATAAAACTATGTTTATCAAAACTAATTGTACCAAGAGTAATACATATTACTTTACTTATAAGAATTAATAATAAATTAATTCCAATAAATGATAGTAGTATAAATAAAATCTTAGTAATAACAGCATTTTTACTTCCAATTATTATGAATAATAGTAATACAAAAAATATAAAGAATATGAATGCTATTATATTAAATAATTTATCATTCTTATATTTAAAACTAAAGTTATTCAACAAAACCACCTCTACTAAGTATATTATATCATTGTTTGTTTTATTAAGTCACCATTTAATGTCAAATTATGTCAATTATTATAATAATTTAAAATAATTGGCACTCATGCTTGACAAGTGCTAATAAAAGTGTTATCATTTAGTTATGAAAGGAAATGATAGATATGGATTTAATTCCAAGAAAGTTTTATTTAGATGATATTTTTGATGACTTTATGGTACCTGAAAGGACTAATATAGGTAAATGTGATATTTACGAGAAGGATAATAAATATCATATTGAAATGGATGTACCAGGATTTAAGAAAGAAGATATTAAAATTAATTTAGATAATAATTATCTAACTATATCTGCTGAAAAGAAATCTGCTGATAAAGATGAATCTAAAAAATATATTAGAAAAGAAAGAACTTATTCTAAATTTGAAAGATCTATTTATCTAGGAGATGCAGATGAAGAAAATATAGAAGCTGAATATAAAGATGGAATTTTAAATATCATCGTACCTAAAGTTGACGAAAATATAACTAAAAAATATATTGAAATTAAATAAAAAATAAAAATGTTGATAATGTAATAATTATCAACATTTTTTATCTTCCTTTAGTCCAAGAGGTTGCTATATCTAGTTTTAGTTTATTAGTTTTAGCAAATTCTCCAGTATCACATACTAATCCTACACCAAGGCTAGTTTGAACAATTGATCCACGAGGGTGTACTTGAAGGTTTGCTGCAACCATAACAAAGTTACCAAGCATTTTAACTCCATCTTCTCTTACCCAATATGGATAGTTTATTTCATCAAAGCCTTTACTTCTCATATTTTTTACAACACGATTCATATTTAAATCATAATATGTTTCGTCTCCACCTGATGGACCATTGTGAATTTTTCCTGCAGATTTGGTTAAAACAGGTCCATTATATGTGGGTATTGCTTGAGCAACAATTGTTGTTGGAATATTACTTACTGCACCAGTTTCTGAAGTTACTGCTGGTGTATTAGCAGCATTAATATCATTTGTTGGATCTACTAAAGTTTCTGCTTTAACAGTTTGAGTATTTACTTTAGATGTTACAGCTACAGTTGTAGATATAGTTGCTGCATATAAAAATGCTTTTAGTTTTTTAAGTAATAATGATTGTTTTTTATTTTCAATTTCTTCTTTTTGGTTGTTATTATTCTCTTTTACTATTTTTACTAAGTCTTTAATTTCATTTTCTATTGAAATAGATTTCTTCTTTTTTAATTCTTTTATATTTTCAAATATTACTTGATGATTATTACTTTCAAAAGTAATATCACACGTATAATTACTATTATTTGTCTTTTTAATATTAGATTCAAAGGTGTAAAAACTAAAGTCCTTTATATGTTCTAATAGTTGTTGAGCATAACTTCCTGAAAATTTTATAAAACCATTATTTACTTTGTAACATACTAGTGAGCCTCCTAGGGCCACACAAAACCTATATGTAGTCATTGTACATACCTCCTTACTAATTTTAAACAATAAAAAAATCCCCTTTTTTTATAAGTTTATTTAAAAACCTTGTTAATTTTAACAAATAATACTAAATAAAACAAGTCTTTTTTAAAAAAAATAAAAAAACCTTAATATTTAAGGCTTTTTATGTATATTTTTTATTATTTTTCAATTAGTTTATTATAGAAATTACATTCAGTAACTGTCATATACGGAACTAACCAGAATGCTAAAATTCCTAATGTAAATGGAACAAGTAGTACCCATCCGATGAAACTTAGTTGTAATAAGAAGAAATCCCATTTATGACCATTCATTAATTCTTTACTCTTTTTAATAGTATCCATATATTCTAATTCTGGATTATCTAATTTTATGTAATAAACTAATGAATATGATAAAGCTGCAATTATACCTGGAATAATAAATAATAAAGACCATAAGAAAGTAAATAAACCAACTAATAAAGATAAAATAAGATAAAATACAAACATGTCTTTTCTATTAAAAATATCTTTCCAGTTAACTTCTTTGTTTCTAGATATATTTAAGAAGTATTCAATTATACCAAATCCTAAAATACCAGTAACAATTAATGCAAATAAAGAAGTAAATAAACCTGTTGTTGTATATGTGAAAGTAGTAAATCCTAAATCAACTATTTCATGTTTACTTAAATTTAATAAATTATCAAGTCCAGCACCTAATGCACCAGCTAAAGCAGATATTAATGCTACAATGATAAACATTACAATAATATCACCATATTTACCTTTTAAACTTTTCTTTGCATTTTCTTTTAACTCACTAAAACCCATAATATAAAACTCCTTTCTACAATAATTATATCATTATAATTATTATTGTGGTATCATTAAATTATGAAAAAGTTAAATATTATATATGAAGACAAAGAATTACTTGTTATTAATAAAGAAAGTAATTTATTAACCATTGGTACAAGTAAGAATAAATTAAATACTTTATATCATGAGGTGAGGGAATACATAAGAAAGAAAAATCAAAAAGTATTTATAGTAAATAGACTAGATAAAGATACATCTGGTATTGTTTTATTTGCTAAATCAGAAAAATTAAAAAAGGTATTACAAGATAATTGGAATATTATAACTAATAGATATTATTATGCAGTAGTTGAAGGAATTCCAAAGAAAAAAAGTGATACTCTAAAGAATTATTTAAATGAAACAAAAACATTACAAGTATATGTATCTAATGATAACAAAGGTAAAATAGCTATATTAACTTATAATGTTATAAATAATACTAATAAGTATTCATTATTAGATATAGAAATTAAAACAGGTAGAAGAAATCAAATTAGATGCCAATTAGATAATATAGGAAATCCAATTATTGGTGACAAAAAATACAATAGTAAGAAAAATCCAATAGGTAGATTAGGATTACATGCATATAAATTAATTTTAAAAAATCCTATAAATAAACGAACATATATTTTTGAATCAAATATGCCTAAAGAGTTTAATAATATATTTAAATAAAAAAGTAAAAAAAATTTACTTTTCTAAAAATCAAATTTTAGCAAATTTTAAAAAAATGTAAAAAAATTTACAATAATAAAAATGAATTGAAAATGACACAAATCAATATAAAATAAAGGTTTGTGTCATTTTTACATGTAAATATACAATTATAAAAAAAACAAAAAAATTTAATTTTTATAAAAATTGTGTAAAGTTTTTTTAAAAAAATGTAAAAAAATTCAAAATGTCTTGAATATGAAAAAAAGGGGTAGTAAAATTGAATTAAGAAGATAGAAGTGAGGCGTGGAATTATGAATGACAAATTCGAAAAATTAACAGTTATTAAAAGAAATGGAAAGAAAGTAGATTTTGATGGATCTAAAATTGCATTAGCAATAAAAAAAGGATTTGATAATGCAATTATAGTAGACGATGATCATGAAGATGGTACATCTAAATATTCTACTAAAGATGTTCAAATTGTTTATAAAGAAGTTATTGATAGAATTGCAAAAGATTTTAAAGATGCTGATAAAATTAAAATAGAACAAATTCAAGATATGATTGAAGATGCATTAAAGAAAAAAGGATATGAAGATATTTATCAATCATTTTCTGAATATAGAGAAAGAAGAGCACAATCAAGAGAGTTGTTCTCTGAAGAAAAGAAATTACATAAATTCTTAAAGACTATTGAAGGTCTTGGATTAAAATCAGCTGATGAGGATAATACTAAGAGAGAAAATGCTAATGTTGATGGTGATACAGCCATGGGTACAATGCTTCAATATGGATCAACAGTTTCTAAAGAATTTGCTAAAACATATTTAATGAAACCAAGATTTAGTGAAGCTCATGAAGATGGATCTATTCATATTCATGATATGGATTTCTTACCAATGGGTACTACAACATGTATGCAAATTGAATTAGATAGATTATTTAAAAATGGTTTTTCAACAGGACATGGTCACCTAAGAGAACCACAAGATATTATGAGTTATTCAGCACTTGCTGCTATAGCTGTGCAATCTAATCAAAATGATCAACACGGTGGACAATCAATACCAGCATTTGATTATTATATGGCACCTGGTGTTTTAAAAACATTTAAAAAACAATTTAAACAACAATTATATGATTTATTAGATTATATGGATTTATTAAGTTTTGTTAATATGGATAAGTTAACAAAAGAAATTGATAAATTAGAATCAATAGAATTCAATGTTAAAGATTTATATTCATATTGTAAACAAAGTGATAGATTAAAAAATTTATTTAACAAATCTTATGAAAAAGCTCTTGCTAAGACAAATAGAACAACATTCCAAGCTATGGAAGCATTTGTTCATAACTTAAATACAATGCATTCTAGAGCTGGTGCACAAGTACCATTCTCATCTGTTAACTTTGGTACAGATACAACTCCAGAAGGAAGAATGGTAATTAAGAACT
>CACZPQ010000038.1 GCA_902783185.1 uncultured Erysipelotrichaceae bacterium | reverse complement strand
TTGCTGGTACAGGGTATGTTGGACTATCACTTGCCACACTTTTGAGTAAGAATAATGAGGTTGTTGCACTAGACGTAATTGAAGAAAAAGTTAATATGATTAATAATCGTATTTCTCCGATTAAAGATGAATATATAGAAAAATATTTTAAAGAGGAAAAACTAAATTTAAAAGCTACATTAGATTATAATGAAGCATTTAAAAATGCCGATTATGTTATCATTAGTACACCAACTAATTATGATGAAAATAAGAATTATTTTGATACATCATCAGTAGAGGATATAATAAAAAAAGTAATTAGTATGAATGATGATAACATTACAATGGTTATTAAATCAACAATTCCGGTTGGTTTTATTGAGTCAGTAAAGAAAAAATATAATATAAGTAATATATTTTTCTCTCCTGAATTCTTAAGAGAAGGTCATGCATTATATGATAATTTATATCCATCAAGAATAATAATTGGAACAAAAGAAGAAAAAGGCAAAGTCTTTTCTAAGTTATTAACTGATGCTGCTTTAAAAGAAAATATTCCAGTACTATTTATGAATAGTACTGAAGCTGAAGCTGTTAAGCTATTTGCTAATACATATTTAGCATTAAGAGTTGCTTATTTTAATGAATTAGATACTTATGCTGATACAAAAGGTTTAAATACAAAGGATATTATTTCTGGTGTTTGTCTAGATCCAAGAATAGGAGATTATTATAATAATCCATCGTTTGGATATGGAGGATATTGTCTTCCTAAAGATACAAAACAATTATTAGCTAATTATGAAAATGTTCCTCAAAATTTAATTGAGGCAATAGTAAAATCTAATTCCACTAGAAAACAATTTATTATTGATGAGATAACAAATATGAATCCAGATGTAGTAGGAGTATATAGATTAACTATGAAAGCAGGATCTGATAATTTTAGATCAAGTTCTATTCAAGATGTTATTAAAGGATTAAATAATAATAATATTGAAATAATAATTTATGAACCTACACTAACTGATGATAATTTTGATGGCTTTAAGATAATAAAAGAATTAGATGAATTTAAGAAGAAATCTTCATTAATAATAGCTAATAGATTAGAAGATAATTTATTAGATGTTAAAGATAAAGTATACACTAAAGATTTATTTAGTAGAGATTAATTATAAAATACTGACAATTATTTGTCAGTTTTTCTTTGTTTATATGGTAAATAATAGTTATTTATGATAAAATTATATTAAGAAATACAATGTTGTGAGGTGCATAAATGAAAATAGCAATTGTGTGTGATTGGTTAACTACTATGGGCGGTGCAGAACAAGTATTGATTAATTTTAGTGAATTATATCCAAATGCACCATTTTATACCACACTATATAACCCAAATAATTTAGATAATAAATTAAAAAAGATTAAAGTACATACTAGTTTTCTTCAAAGAAAAAAGATGGTTAATGATCATAAAAAATATTTTCCTTTAATGCCATTAGCAATTTCATGTTTGAATGTAAAAGATTATGATGTTATTTTATCTTCTTCTTCTAGTGTTGCTAAAGGAATAAGAAAAGGAAAAAATTCAGTCCATTTTTGTTATATTCATACACCTATGCGTTATGCGTATGAATATAAACATGAATACACTGATGGAATGAATTTTGTTAAAAAATTGCTTGTGAATATATTACTGTTTTTTGTTAGAATTTGGGATCAAAAAAACACTAAAAAGGTTGATTTTTTTATAGCTAATTCCACTGAAGTACAAAAGCGAGTTAAAAAGACGTATAATCGTGATTCTGTTGTTATTTTTCCACCAGTAAGAACTAATGAATTTAAGATATCGAAAAAAAATGGTGATTATTATTTTATTGTATCAAGACTTGTTAAATATAAAAGATTTGATTTAGCTGTTAAAGCTTGCACAGAATTAAATAAAAAATTGATAGTTATCGGTGATGGTCCTGAACGAGAAAATTTAGAAAAAATTGCAGGACCGACAGTTACTTTCTTAGGGAGACAGGATGATAAAACGGTAAAAAAATATATGTCAGAATGTAAAGCGTTTCTTTTTCCTGGGTTAGAAGATTTTGGAATAGTACCAGTTGAAGCTCAAGCCTGTGGAAGACCTGTAATATGTTATGGAAAAGGTGGAGTTTTAGATACTGTTATTGATGGTGAAACAGGAGTATATTTTGATAAGCAAAATGTGGAATCATTAAAGGAAGCGATTATTAAATTTGAAAAAACGAAGTTTGATAAGAAAAAAATAAGAGAGCATTCATTGAAATTTAGTGAAGAAAATTTCAGAAAACAATTAAGTGAGTATATAATTAGTAAAGTGAAGTGATAAATTGTGAACATATGCATTTTATTGAATTCAAAGTTTGTAGATTTAGCGTTAGTTTTTTTGAATTCACTCTTTATAAATAATAAAAAAAACAAATTTGATATTTATTTATTATATAGTGATTTAAATAATAATGAAATTGCTAAACTTGATAATTTTATCAATAATCATGATTCAAAACTAATAAAATTAAAAATTAATAAAAAAATATTTGATAATTTTATTAATAATTCTGATTATCCTAATGAAGTATATTATAAATTATTAATGGCAAAATTAGTACCTAATGATGTAAAGAGATTATTGTTTTGTGATGTAGATATTATTGTGAATAAAAGTATAAGTGATTTGTATAATACTGATTTTAAAGGTGCAACTTTAGCTGCAGTTAGTGATTATTTTGTTAATAAATATGATAAAAAACATCTTGCCAATTTAGATTTAAATGAACATAATTATTTTAATGTTGGAATAATGTTAATTAATTTGGAAAAATTTAGAAAGTTTGATTTTTTAGATAAATCTGTTGATATATTAAATAAATATGGAAAATTTATAAAATATCCTGAGCAAGACATTTTAAATATTATATTTAAAGATAAAGTACTTTATTTAGATGAAAAATATAATTATATTTCTAAAATAAGGGGCTTTAGTGATGGATTCAATTATATTATTAATAAAAATAATATTTTAGAAAGTTTATGTATAATCCATTATGCAGGTATAAAACCTTTTAATGAATTGTATGATGGTAAATATTATGAAATTTTTTGGAAATATGTAAAGAAATCTAATAGTAATTATAATTATGAGTTGATTAATGGAAAAAGAAAGCATAAATTTTTAATAATACTTTTAATGAGAATTTATAGATGTATATTTCATATTAAAAGAAAGTAGGTAATAATAATGTTAAAAAAAATTAGTTTATTTGAAATTTTAATTTTTTTAGTTTTTTTAACATCATCATTTGATATTTTTTTAAGTGTTAATATATTTGGATATACTTTTAGATTTTGCCAGATGATTAGTTTTATTTTAATGATAATTGCTTTATTTAAAATAATAATTGAAAAAAAAGTTATAAAACCATTGGGAATTATTCCTTTGCTATTATGGCTTTTAACATTAATTATTTCAACATTTAATACACCATTAATAAATGTAAACATTGCGTATGATTTATGGCTAATTTTTAATATTGTTTTTATTTTTTCAATTTTAAATACTTTTAAGGAAGAAATACAAATTAATAATATAATAAAACTATATTTAATTTCATTTGTTATTGTTTCGATATATGGATTATTGCAGTTTTTATTACCTTTTTTTGGAATAGTTTTACCATTTATTGCGCAATGGTGGAAGGTTGGAACGATTGCAAGAATTAATGGATTTAGTTATGAACCATCATATTTTTCTACTTATATACTAATGGGTTGGATAATATTGAGAATATTTCTTAAATATGAGAATACTCAATTTAAAAAATATAAAAAATATATTAATATTGGATTTGTTATCCTTTCATTAGCAATGGTTTTATCCAGCTCAAGAATAGGTATATTAATGATATTACTTTTTGAAATACTAAATATAATTTATAATTTTATATTTTGTAATTCGAATAGAAAACAAATTTTAAAAATTATATTGACAATAGTAATTATTGGACTAATAATTACTTTGATATTATTTTTAATAAATAAATATGTGTATAATTTAATATTTTTACTTAATGGAACTGGATTATTTGGGACATCATCGCATTCTTTTAGTGATAGATTTAAGGGAATGACTGATACATTGATAGTATTCTCTCAAAGTCCGTTAATTGGCCATGGATTAGGTGGTGTATATACTGCTGTAGCACAATTAAATGGATTTAATATTTATTTAAATTCTGTTCAAGATGTCGGAATAGTTCAGAACATATTTGCTGAGGTTTTGGCTGCATCTGGCGTTTTTGGATTTATATTTTTCATTAAATATTTATTTGATTTGATATATAAGCCATTATATTATTCGTATAAAAAAATAAAATCTAAAAAAAGAAGCATTATATTAAGAACGTTTTCCATATCCTTGATTTTTGAATTATTGATATTGATATTTAATCAAAATATTTTAAGACCGTATTTATGGATACATATATCATTATTGTGCTTAATATATGAAGTTTATAGGAGAAAGTATGAAAAAAAATAATTATTTATTAACAATTATAACAGTATGTTATAATGCGGAAAATACAATTGAAAAATGCATAAAATCTGTAACTAATCAATTAAACGATAGTGTAGAATATTTAATTATTGATGGAGCATCAACTGATAATACGTTAAAAATAATAGATAAATATAAAAGATTTTTGAAGTGTTATTCAGAAAAAGATAGTGGAATATATAATGCAATGAATAAGGGAATTGATAAAGCTAATGGAAAATATATTTTATATATGAATAGTGATGATCAATTAAAAGAAGGTGTAATTAATACAATTCTTAAAGCTATAAAAACAAATAAAGATTGTTATTTTGGGGATACTCAAACGCATTATTATGTGTCACACGATGACTATTCAAGAATAGAAATTGCTTCAGAAAATTTCAATTTATTGCCAAAAAATCCGCTATATTATCATCAATCCTTTTGGGCAAAAAAAGAAGCCTTAATAAAGGTTGGAAAATTTGATGAAACATTTAAGATAGCCGCAGATTGGGAATTAATGTTTAGATTGTACGGAAGTGGTTGCTCATTTGAACATATAAATTTTGTTATTTCAGATTATTATTTTGGTGGTGCAAGTGCAAAATGGCATGTAATGGAAAGACATAGAGTTAGGAAAAAAAATAATGCATATAAAATATTTGATAAATACATAATCCGAGATTTTATTAAATTTAGTAAAGATTTGGTATTAAATATGATTATTGGAAATGATAAACATAATTTATTAATTGTTAAAAGAAAGGGATATAAATTAAATGAAAACTTTGAAAAAGATAATTAAAGGATTTATAAATTTGAAAAATATTATTAAATTTCACTTTAAGAATGTTAAGTTAGGAAATGATAATCATATTTACGGAAAAATATTTTTAAGGAATAAAGGTCAATTTATAATTGGTGATAATTGTACTTTAAAAAGTGGAATTTATCAAAATCCTGTTGGTACAAATCATAGATTAATAATTGATGTAAAAAATGGAGGTATATTAACACTTGGAAATAATGTTGGAATTTCTAATTGTGTAATAATCTGTTTTGAAAATATATCTTTAGAAGATAATGTCATGGTTGGAAGTAGTGTTCAAATTTATGATTCTGATCATCATTCTCTGAATCTAAAAAAAAGATTATCTGAAGAAGATGATGATATTAAAAATAAATCAGTATTATTAAAAAATGGATGTTTTATTGGCGCAAATTCAATTATTTTAAAAGGAGTAACTGTAGGAGAAAATAGTATTATTGGAGCGGGATCCGTTGTTACAAAGGATATACCTGATAATGAGATATGGGCTGGAAATCCTGCAAAGTTTATTAGAAAGTTGTGATATTATGAAAGTTTTTATTCAGAGAGTGATTAGTATGTTATTAGTTATTAAAAATAATATTTTTAGTAAAAATATTATTAAAATTTCGAGTTTTATTAATAGTAAAACCGTTTTAAGTGGAAACAATGTTATACATAAAAATGTTGATATTAGAAATTCAAATGTTGGTTTTGCAACATACATTGGAGAAAGTTCAATAATGCAAATGACTAAAATCGGCAAGTTTTGTTCAATTTCAGCAAATGTTAAAGTACTAATTGGCGTTCATCCATCATCGATATTTGTTTCAACTCATCCTTCTTTTTATTCCGTCAATAAGCAGTCTGGATTTACTTATGTTAATAATAATAAATTTGAGGAAATAAACTATGCTGATCTGGGTTATTGTGTTGAAATAGGTAATGACGTCTGGATTGGCGATAGTGCATTAATTATGAATGGTGTTAAAATTGGAGATGGTGCTATAATAGGTGCAGGTGCTGTAGTTACAAAGGATGTACCACCATATGCAATTGTCGGTGGTATACCAGCAAAAATAATTAAGTATAGATTTTCAGAAAATGATATCGACTTTTTATTAAAATTAAAATGGTGGAATAAGGGTGAAAAATGGATAAAAAATCATTCACAGTATTTTGATAATATAGAAAAATTGAAGGAGTATATAGATAATGAATAAGATTGGAATTGTTACAATTGGATATAATAGAAAAGAATCTATAAAACGCTTAATTAGTTCATTATTAGTTGCAACATATACACAAGATGTAGATTTGATAATAAGTATTGATAAAAGTGATAATAATCAAGTTGTTGATTATGCTAATTCAGTTGAATGGAACTATGGAAAAAAAATAGTTAAAACTTTTGAAGAAAATCTAGGATTAAAGAAGCATGTTTTAACTTGCGGTAATTATTTAAATGAATTTAATTATGATGCAATTATTGTTTTAGAGGATGATATTGTTGTTGCTCCTGGTTTTTTTAATTATGCATTACAAACAATTGAATATTATAAAAATAATAAAAATATTGCTGGTATTTCTCTTTATACACATACTTGGAATTTCTTAGCAGGACGTCCTTTTATCCCAATAAAAAGTGAAAGTGATGTTTATTTTATGCAATATGCTCAATCATGGGGACAGATATGGATGAAAAATCAATGGAACGATTTTTATAAATGGTATGAAGAAAAAATGTTTGAAAATTTCGATTTAAATAAAATTCCATCAAATGTATTGGAATGGGATGAAAAATCATGGTTAAAGTACCATATTCAGTATTGTATAGATAAAAATAAGTATTTTGTTTATCCATATTTATCTTTAACAACTAATTTTAGTGATGCAGGAACGCATAATAGTTTTAATAATACTGGAATGCAAGTTCCTTTAGATATGTCTATTGATAAAATATATGTTTTGAGTGATCTTGATAACAAATCCATAATGTATGATTCTTTTTTTGAAAATGTAAATTTATATAAATTTTTAAATTTAGATATTAATGAAGTTGAAATAGATTTATTTGGTACAAAAAAAATATATAATAAAAGATATTTATTTTCTACCAAACAATTAAATTATAAAATAGTTAAGACTTATGGTTTAGAGTTGAAACCATGGGAATTAAATGTATGTTATAATATTAAAGGTAATGAATTGTTTTTATATGATACTAATGAAATTATTCAAAATAAAAAAAATAAAAAGAATTGGATAAAGCACTTTTCTTATGATATTAGGGGCGATTTAATATCTAGAAAAAAGGTGTTGTTTTATGCGGTTAACAATATTTGGAGGAGAAGAAAATGAAAGAATTTATAATCTAAGTTTTTTATGAAAGAGGTGAAGTATGAAAACATTATTACATATTATTACAAGCGATAAATTCACAATTGGATATATAAAATATATGTTAAGAACTTTTAAAGATATACAACATACCTTTCTTTTTATAAAAACAAGATATGTTGAAAACTTAAGTGATGATATAAGTAAATATTCAAAGAAAGTAAATGAAGTAAATGAATTATTTAGTGATAAGGATTTATTATATAGTGCTGATAAGGTAATTGTAAGTGGTTTATTTGGATTAGAAGAGTATTTATTTTTCCTACCAAATAAGCTGTTGAAAAAGATGTATTTTCAATTTTGGGGTGGAGATTTTTATTCATATAGAAATACAAAATTGTTATCTAGAAGAAAACTATATAAAATGATGTTACATTCTTGTATAAAAAGATGTGGAGGCATTCTTAATTTAATTGATGATGATTATAAGGAATTATCTAAGATTTTTCCAAATAAAAATAAACATTATACTATGATAATGCCAGATGATCCAGACAATTTAAGTGTCTATGATGAATATGCATTAAAGACTAATAAAAAAAAGAGAATTCTTTTAGGAAATTCTGCAACTGAGGAAAATTGTCATATAGAAATATTAAAAAAATTAAAACATTTAAAAGATGAAAAAATGGAAATTATTTGTCCTTTATCGTATGGCGATAAGGAGTATGCAAAAAAGATTATAAGTATTGGTAATAAAATATATGGTAAAAAATTTATTCCAATTACTGATTATATGACATTCGACAAATATTTAAGGTTGATTTCAAGTTGTTCAGTTGCTATTTTTAATAATAATAGACAACAAGCTATGGGAAATATAAATGCTATGTTAACTTTTGGAAAAAAAGTTTATATTAGAAATACTACTCCAATGTGGAAGGAGTATAATTCTAATAATATATTAATATATGACGTAGAAAAACTAAATAATATATCATTTGATGATTTGTTCAAATTTGATCAAAAAAGTTCAATAATAAATAATAAGAATATGAAGTTAAGAGAAAAAAATAGATATGATAATCTAAAGAAAGTGATAAATTTAATAATGAATAATTAGGTATATAAGATTTGATAGAAAAAGTATTAGTAACAAAGGATACTTTCAAAATATGGAGATTATTATAAAAGGATAAAAGAATTATGTAACAATCATTTATTAACAATTAATGGTCAATTTCATAAAGAGTTGAATAAATAAAAAAATAGTAAAGGATAATAATTATAAATAATATTGACAACATTAATATATCCAAATTTGGAATTAGACGTCTTTAATAAAATTTGTGATATAATTATTGAAGGAGGAATATAAATGACCAGTTTTTATAGTGAAGAAGAATTAAGTAAATTAAATTTAAAGAGTTATGGAAAAAATGTATTAATAAGCAAAAATGCTTGCATATACAGTCCTGAGAATATTTCAATTGGAAATAATGTTAGAATTGATGACTTTTGTATTTTATCAGGGAAAATTGAAATAAAAGATTATGTGCATATATCTGCTGGTGTAATGCTCTTTGGAAGTAGTTATGGAATATATATTAGCAATTATTGTGGTATTTCATCAAGAAGTATAGTATATGCTGCATCTGATGATTACTCTGGAAATTGTATGGTTAATTCTACGATACCTGATGAATATAGAAATGTAATATGTGGCCCAGTTGTATTAAAGGATTTAGTTCAAGTTGGGGCTGGGTGTGTTGTAATGCCAAATATTACTTTAGAAAAAGGATCTGCTATTGGTGCAATGAGTTTTGTGAATAAAAGTATACCAGAATTTACGATTTATGCAGGTATACCAGCAAGATATATAAAAGAAAGAAAACATACTCTAGAGGATTTATCTAAAGATTTGGAATCAAAATATAGATAATTAATATAATAGAAAGATGGATAATATGAATAATACAAAACATAATGTGTTTACAAATTTAATATGGCGATTTGCTGAAAGAAGTGGAGCACAAATAGTACAATTTATTGTTTCACTTGTTTTAGCGAGAATTTTGATGCCAGAAATGTATGGAACTGTGGCATTAATTACAGTTTTTATAACTATATTACAAGTATTTGTTGATAGTGGATTAGGAAATGCATTAATTCAAAAAAGGAATGCTGATGATCTAGATTTTTCAACTGTATTTTATACAAATTTAGTTTTTTGTTTTGTTTTATATTTGTTATTATTTTTTTGTGCACCGTTAATTGCTGATTTTTATAATAATTTGGAATTGATTCCATATATAAGAGTATTAGGTTTAATTCTTATAATATCAGGAGTAAAAAATGTTCAACAGGCTTATGTTTCTAGAAAATTAATATTTAAAAAGTTTTTCTTTGCAACACTAGGTGGAACTGTAATAGCAGCTATTGTTGGAATTACTATGGCAATAAATGGTTTTGGTGTTTGGGCTTTGATTGCTCAACTATTACTTAATCTAATAATTGATACTTTAATTTTATGGTTAACTGTTGATTGGAAACCTAAACTAATGTTTTCTTTTAGTAGATTAAAAGGTTTATTTTCATATGGGTGGAAATTATTAGCTTCATCATTATTAGATGCTATATATAGAAATTTAACGCAATTAATAATAGGAAAAAAATATTCTTCGAAAGATTTAGCATTTTATAATAAAGGTGATCATTTTCCTAATATAATAATTACAAATATTAATTCATCCATTGATAGTGTTTTACTTCCTACTATGTCTAATGTTCAAGAAAATAAAGAAAAAGTAAAAAATATGACTAGAAAATCTATAAAAATCAGTACTTTTGTACTTGCACCACTTATGATGGGACTTGCATTTACATCTAATAATGTCGTTGATTTATTATTAACTGCTAAATGGCTTCCTTGTGTTCCATATCTCTGCATATTTTGCATAACATATATGTTTTATCCAATACATACAGCTAATCTTAATGCAATTAAAGCTATGGGTAGAAGTGACATATTTTTAAAACTGGAAATTATTAAAAAAATAGTAGGAATAATAATTTTGCTTATTACTATGAATATTAGTGTTATGGCAATGGCTATAGGTTTAATAATAAGTAGTGTTTTAAGTCAAATAATTAATTCTTGGCCTAATAAAAAATTATTAAATTATAGTTATATTGATCAATTAAAAGATATTATGCCATATATTCTTATATCTGTTATAATGGGTGGAATGGTTTATTTAGTTAATTTCTTAAATTTATCTTTGATAATTACATTGATAATTCAAATTATTGTTGGAGCTATTATATATTATATTGGATTAAAATTAATTAAAGATGATTCATTACAATATATTTTAGATACTATAAAGATAAAAAGAAAGTAGTTGGTAATAATGGTTAAGGAAAGGGAATCTAATATTGAATTATATAGAATTGTATTGATGTTACTAATTATAGCACATCACTATGTTGTTAATTCTGGATTATTAAATGTGATATACACAAATCAAGTTAATTCTAATTCTATTTTTTGGATAATATTTGGTGCTTGGGGTAAAGTAGGAATTAATTGCTTTGTTTTAATAACAGGTTATTATATGTGTAAATCTAATATTACTTTAAAAAAATTTTTAAAATTGTTTTTGGAAGTATTATTTTATAATTTGGTAATAACAATTATTTTTATGATTTTCTCTAATAAATTTTCTTTTTGGAATGGTATATATAGTATTTTACCAATAAAAGGAATTGGTGTTGATTTTTCCGGTTGTTTTTTATTTTTTTACTTATTAATACCATATATAAATTTATTGATAAAATCTATGAATCAAAAACAACATTTATTTTTAATAATAATATTATTGATATTTTTTACAATAGTACCAACCTTTCCTAAGTTTTCTATTACAATCAATTATGTTGAATGGTTTTTTGTTATTTATTTGATAGGGTCTTATATAAGATTATATCCAAATAAAATTATTAATAATAGAAACATAATTAGATTTGGCACTTTGGTAGCTTATATTATATCAATCGTATCTATTGTATTTTTATTATTTTATAGTGTAAAACATGGAAAAAGAATAGCATACTTTTTGGTAAATGATTGTTATAAAATAATGGCAGTTATTACATCAATATTTACTTTTTTATTATTTAAAAACATGAGAGTAAAGAATAATAAAATTATAAATACTATTGCTTCGTCTATTTTTGGAGTTTTACTAATTCATGCTAATAGTGATGCAATGAGAAGTTTTTTGTGGAAGGATGTACTTAATAATGTATCGTTACAAAATCAAAATATATACTATATAATTGTTCATGGTGTTATTAGTGTTATTATTATATTTGTAGTATGTGTATTAATTGATCAGATTAGAATAAAATTTATTGAAAAACCATTTTTTAATAAATTTGATAAGAGAATTGATAAATTAGAATTAAAGATTAAAAAAATACTAAATATGTAGAATTTAAAGTATCGATTACGTAATTAATAAAAAATAGTAAATATTAAAAATAAAAACTAAATTAAAAGCAATCTTAAAAAGATTGTTTTAATTTTCAAGTTATTATTGACAATAAGATATAAGGTATGATATATTTTGCTTAATTAAAGGGTATTGGATAGTGTAATAGCATTTTTTAATACCAATTGGAATAAAAAGGAATTTGAAATGATTAGTGTGATACACCAATAAAGAAAGGAAGGTGTATCTTTTTATGCATTTTATTTATTTATCATCAAGTGATATCAGCGCAATTGCTATTAATAGTAATAATTTAATTATAAAATTTAATAGTGGAGGAGTCTATGAATATTTTGGTGCTGCTAAAGAATATAATGGTTTAATTCATGCCGGAAGTGCTGGTGGATATTTTCATAAATTTATTAAAAATAATTATAAATATAAAAAAATTAGTTAGTAGAAAGGAAAAATTAAAATGACAAAAAATGAAATATTGGAAAAATATATTAATGAAGCAAAGGAATTTGAAAAAAGAAATATAACATCTTCTGATCCTGATTTTAAATCTTGGAATAATTCGTTATTAAGGTTTGTTGAAAAAAAATATGGAAAGAATTCTAAGACTTATGATGATTTTAGTAAGAGAACATATTCTTTAAGTTTCTTTTTTGGAGATACACCTGAAAGTGAACATATAAATGCTTATAAAGATGATATGTCAATAACTAGAAGAGATTTAGAAAAATTACTTGAAGAAGAAAAAATGTTTAATGACGAACTGAATGTTTCTGATATTAAAAAAAATAATAAATCTAAAAAAGTGTTTATTGTTCACGGAAGAGATGATTCGAAAAAATATGAGGTAAAAGGTTTTTTACATGAATTAGGATTAGAACCAATTATTTTACATCAACAAGTAAATGGGGGAAAAACAATAATTGAAAAAATTGAAAAAAATAGTGATGATATTGCATGTGCAATTGTTTTATTTACACCTGATGATATTGGAAAATTAAAAGATAGTGATGAAGAATTAAGGACAAGAGCAAGACAGAATGTTATTTTTGAAGCTGGATATTTTATGGGAAAAATAGGTAGAAATAGAACTATAATATTAAGTGGTGTTGAAGAAAAAATGACTGATATTGATGGTATTGTATATATAGATATCAACAACTATCAAGATGCATTAATGAGAGAATTTAAGGAATTATCTTTAATTAAATAAAAAATTAGTTTAAATTAAGAGGTGATTAATTTGAATGATTATTGGATGAAATATCCACAAAAGGCAAAAATGTGGAATAAAGATATTGATTATTATATGTTTGTTGATGAAAATGGTAATTCTGGAAATATTCAAGATTTTTATAATAAATTATTAAATAATAAACCAATAAATGAAGATGATAAATACTTTACATTAACTGGTGTTATTTTTGATAAACAATCATATTCAATTATGAGAAATAATATTAGGAAACTTAAGGAAAAATATTGGAAAAAAGGATATTATATTGATTCTAAATTCAATGAATCAAGATATGTATGTTTACATTCGAGAGATATCAGAAGACATAATGGAGCATTTAATGATAGCATAATTAATTATGATGATTTTATTATTAGTTTAAGTAATATCTTAAAAAATATAGATTGTAAGATTATTTCTGTTAGCATTAACTTGGAGGAATATGTAAGAAAAGGTCTATTAGAAAATGTATATGGAAAAGCTTTTGATTTATTATTTGAGAGGTATATTTATGCAACAAAAAATAATAAAAAAGGT
>CACZPQ010000037.1 GCA_902783185.1 uncultured Erysipelotrichaceae bacterium | reverse complement strand
TATTTCCTTTATTATTTTTTACAATTTCTTTTTCTTCCATCATACATCCGTCCTTAATATATTTTTATAATTTTGTGGAAATCCCATCAAATCCATAACTTTATTAATTGAAATAGATTTTAGTTTACCACTTAATACATCTAATTCATATGATATTTCATTAATAAGTAAGCGAAAATCTTCATCTCTCAATACTCTTTTTAAAATGATAATTAATGCAAACAAATCATCTTTACCATAAATGTATTCTCCATCCATTTTAGGAATATTTAGATAATTATGATATTTTGTATCTAATATAGATCTTTGTGATTTATGATCTAGAATAATATCTTCATGTGCACATAAATTACGATAATTAGCAACAATTGGAAAGTATTGTTCTAAATCAGATACACTAATCTTATAAATATCAGCTATGTCTACTTTATCATCATTTTTTAGTATTGTATAAAGTTCAGAAACTATACCAAAAGATAAAACCTTAACAACTATCCATAATGGTAAATAACCATAATTATTTAAATAATGCATTGTTGCTTGATGTTGTCCACCATTAATTCTTATTTGTCTTTGAATTTTCTTTAATAAATCTATTACTTGTTTTCTTTTATTTGAATCTCTATTAAAGTTTTTAGGATTTAAATAATCAGATTCTTTATAACCATAATTCTTAGATAATTGATAAGAAAATATACTTTTAGCATTGTTTTCAACAATTAAAATATTTTTGAACAATATATTTCTAAGTTGTCTATCAAAGTTAAATACAGAGTATAGCTCATCAAAAGTTGTACCATCAATAAATACTCTATCCCTTTCACTCTTAAAAAATAAATGTCTATAACCCATTAAAAAGAAGTAGTTTTCTCTAAGAAGAATATCTTTTGCTAAACTAATGTCAGTTATAATTAAACCTTTATTTTGCAAAATAGAGATTTGTTCATCTAATGTTTTAAATGTTTTTCTCATATGCTCCACCTATTATAGAATTATACCACAATAGACAATTTTATGATAGATGTATTTAATGTTTTTTTTATTATAAAATTGTGAAAGTTTTGTGAAATATTATTTATAGTATTCAATTAAACCCTTAGTTATAGATTTAGATAGTTCCACTTTATACTCTTTTGTTTGAAGTTTTTCTCTTTCCTTATAGTTAGAAATAAACCCACATTCAATTAAAACTCCTTTAATATTTAACTTATCATACATATATACATCGGGAATTTTTTTTATACTTCTTGGATAAGAAATAGTATTTAAATACTTTTGAATAATTTCAGCTAATTTCTTATTTTCTTTATTATAAAATACTTGTGCACCAGAATATGATTTATCAGATAAATAATTAATGTGTATTGATAAATAAAGATTAGCATTAGAATTATTAATATATTTTATTCTATTATTAAAGTCATTCCTTTTCCTTAACTTAGAATTAGGACTAGATAAATCATAATCATCTTCCCTTATTAAAATAACTGATGCACCATTTTTAACTAATTCTTGTTCTAATATTTTTGCTATTTCCAAGTTTAAATCTTTTTCTAATAAACCTCCATAAGAAGTTCCCATGTCTTTTGCACCATGACCAACATCAATAATAATCAGCTTCCCAGACAGTGGAAGAGACGCATTTACCCCACCAATAAATAAACATAAACATAAAAGTAATATAAATATAATTCTCTTCATATTAAATTATATTTAATAATTAAAAAAGTAGACTTTTTAGTCTACATTATTTATTTCCTAGTATTTTATATAATATCTTATATAATTCAAATGCCTCATTTTCATTTAAATTTATGCATTTTCCTATTTTACTAGGTATATCTTTAGCTTTATCTTTTAGTTTAATGCCATCATTTGTTAAAGAAACAATTAAATTTCTTTCATCTTCATTGGATCTATTTCTTTTAATATATCCTTTTTGTTCCAAATTCTTTAATAATGGAGTTAATGTACCAGAATCTAGGAATAATTTTTCACCTAATTCCTTAACATTAATATTATTATTATCCCATAGTACAAGCATAGTTATGTATTGTGTATAAGTTAAACTTATTTCATCTAAGAATGGTTTATACTTTCTTATAACTTCCTTTGATGCTGCATAAAGTGGAAAACAAAGTTGATTTTCTAATTTTAGGCAATCATAATTATCTATATGCATGTATAACCACCATCAATTGGTAATATTACACCAGTAACATAACTTGCTTCTTCACTTGCAAGAAATATAACCCCTGCATTTAATTCCCCTTCATTACCATATCTTTTCATTGGAACATGAGAATTAGCAAATTCCTTAAATTTATCTGTTTTTAATACATCAGCAGTTAATTCAGTATAAAAATATCCTGGAGCAATAGCATTAACAGTTATATTATATGGTGCTAATTCTGCAGCAGCTGCTCTAGTAAAATTAACAACCCCACCTTTTGATGAATGATATGCAATTGTTGGTATTTCAGTATTTCCTACTAAACCATACATAGATGCTATGTTAATAATTCTACCATAGTTATTCTTTTTCATAATATTAGCAAATGCTCTAGTAACTTTAAATACTGATGAAAGATCCGTATCAATTGTAAATTGCCATTCATCATCATTCATATCAAGTACACCTTTGTCTTTAGATGCACCAGCACAATTAACCAAAATATCAATATGTTTAAATTCTTCTTCAGCAATTCTTGCACATTCATTAATATTATCAGTATTAGTTACATCACATTTTAATGCTAATACTTTTACATTTTCTTTTTCTAACTCTTTTTTTATCTCTTCAAGTCTTTCTATTCTTCTTGCAAGTAAAACAAGATCGGCACCTTGTTTTGCAAATGCATAAGACATTTGTTTTCCAAGACCTGAAGATGCACCAGTAATAACTGCTACTTTTCCTTTTAAACTAAACATGTTAACCTCCTACTTAATAATATTTAATAATTCATCCTTAGTTTTAAAACCTACAATTTGTTCTTTTAATTCACTATCTTTAAAATATAAAATTGTTGGAATAGACATAATATTATATTTTTCTGATACTTCTTCATTTTCATCAATATTTATTTTAATGAACTTTGTATCATCAACTTTTTGTGCTAATTCATCCATTATAGGAGATAACATTTTACAAGGACCACACCATGGTGCGTAGCAATCTACAATAACTTTATTATTATTTTTAATAATATCATCTAGTTCATTACCTTTAATTTCGATTACTTCCATTATTTCATCTCCTTAATGGCTTGAGTTGCAGCAACACTACCATCGGACACTGCAGTTGTTAATTGTCTTAAATTCTTAACTCTAGTATCACCTGCAACATATATACCTTCAATATTTGTATGTAAATCTTCGCCAGCATCTATATAACCTTTGTCATTAACAGTTGCAACATTTGCAAATATTTGATTCTTTGGCTCTTGACCTATAGCTATAAATAAACCATCTATAGCTATGTCTTTTGTATTACCATCTTTATCTTCAACAGTAATACTTTCTAATTTATCACTACCATTAATTGTTTTAATTGTAGAATTTAATACAAATTCAATATTTGATTTTGATTTTAATTCATCAGTATATTTTTGTTCACCTCTAAATTCTTCACGTCTATGAATTAAATATACTTTATTTGCAATGTCAGATAAATAAATAGCATCTTCTAAGGCTGTATTTCCACCACCATTTACTGCAACTATCTTATCTTTATAAAAAGTACCATCACATGTTGCACAATAAGATATTCCTTTTCCTACAAATTCTTGTTCGTTATCAATATTAAGTTTTCTATTTTCTGCGCCTGTTGCTATAATAACTGCTTTAGCCTGATATTCACCATTGTTAGTAATAACTTTTTTGTCTTCAGTTACTCTTTCAACAGTTTCAAATTTAAACTCAGCTCCCATATTTTTTACTTGATTATATAAATTAGTTGCATAATCATAACCTGATATTTCATCAATTGCAGGATAGTTTTCTACCTTGGTTGCATTTACTATTTGTCCACCATAACTTTTTGCCTCAAAAACTAATACTTTTTTATTTGCTCTTAAAGCATATAAGGCAGCTGTCATTCCAGCAGGACCAGCACCAATTATAATAATATCATACATAAATTTCACCTATAATAAACCAGCAATAACTGAATCTAACTTTTCAGGAGTAGTTACTGGTTCATACCTTCCTATTACTTTTCCCTCTCTATCAACAATAAACTTAGTGAAATTCCATTTAATATTTTTACCAAGTAAAGATTTCTTTTGTGATTTTAAGTATGTATATAATGGGCTTTCATTTTTACCATTAACATCAATTTTTTTAAATTGATCAAATGAGGTATTATATTTTAAAGTACAAAATTCATGAATCTCATTATCTGTTCCAGGTGCCTGATTTCCAAATTGATTACATGGAAAATCAAGTATTTCTAATCCCTTATCATGATATTTTTTATATAGATTTTCTAAACCTTCATATTGTGGTGTAAATCCGCATCCAGTTGCAGTATTAACTATTAATAAGACCTTTCCTTTATATTCTTCTAATTTTATGTCTTTATTATCTCTAGTTTTAACGTAATAATCATAAATATTCATTTTATCATCCCTTTCCAAAAAAAATATATGTATTACAATTAAATTGTACACAATTTAATTTGGCTTGTCAATAAAAAAAAGATAAATAATTATCTATTTACACTTTTACTATTGTTATAATAAATAAGTCCATCTTGCTCATAAAAGTTATAATCTTTATCTTTTATTACTTTATATACTATAGTGTTTGTTTTTCCTCCATTATAAGTGAAATCATATTCATCATTTATAAAAGAGTATTCTTCTTTATTTTTTAAAAATTCATCACGTGATAGTATCTTATATCCATTTTTATTATAAAAATTTCTTGCTCTTAAATCTAATTCTTCTTTTGATCTAGGATAACTTAGTATATCAGAAGACATTTGAGATGGATAGTATCGGCCTCTAATTACATAGTCACGATAATCCTTTAAAAGATAATCAGCCAATTCACTTATTATAGATGCTATATTACTACCCCTATATTTATCATAGCAATATATTTCAGATAGTAGTATTCTATTATTTTTTTGAATAAATAAATTCATATAACCTAATAATTCATAATTAACATCAAACATTCTTATACTAATTTCATTATTCTCATAATTTATAATTGCTTGATTTAAATTACCGTTATCATTTAAAATAAATGCACTTTTTTCCATAAATTACCTTAATCAATATTAATTAATTCATATTTAGTAGTTCCAAGTCCTAAACTCTCAGCATAAGGAAGTATTTCTCTACCAAGTTGTCTATCTATTCTTTCTTGAAGTAAATGGGCTCCTGGATCATTACTGTTCCATACCATATCGATAAACGCTTGATCGTTTGCAACTGGATCTAATGATGCTACAATACCTAAATCTTGCATAACTGGATCACCTTGATGTGCATCACAATCACAATCAACAGATAATGCATTCATTACTGTTATATATATTATTTTTTTACCATTATCTTTTATATAATCAGCAACAGCAGTTGCAGCTTCAGCCATAGATTCAATAAAGTCAATTTGTTCATAAGGTTTACCCCATGCAGTATCTGGATTTTCATCTTTTCCACATGAATGAATATATGCTTTACCATTTCTTGATGCTATACCAATAGATTGGTTCTTTAAATTAGCTCCAAATCCACCCATTGCATGTCCTTTTCCATGGGCTAAATTTAAAATAGAATCATAGTTTTTAAAATTATTACCAATAATATCATATTCTAAATGTTTTCCTTTTTTTACTGGAATTTTATATTCTCCTTCAGCATCCATAATATCAACATCAGCAAATGAAGTAAAACCATGTTCTTCAGCTACCTTCATATGATCTTTAGCATTATTTCTTTGTCCAGGATATGCAGTATTACATTCTAAAATAGTACCATTTAGCTTTTTAACTAATGGTCCAATTAATTCTGCCTTTAAGTATCCTTTTGCTCCCTTTTCTCCAGTAGAAACCTTAACACCAACTTTACCATCTAAGTTTACTCCCAAAGTTTCATAAATCTTAATTAAAGATTCCGGTGTTATCTCTTTAGTAAAATATACCTTTGCTTTATCCATAAATATCAACTCCTATAAATATTATAACTAAAAATATAATAAAAATAAAATAATATGCATCTATATTTACATATTATTTAATCTGTATTATTAAATTGATAATATCTAAGACTACTACTCAAACCAAATTATTATAGAAGTAGACATTGATGGAGAGTTATATGAAAGATTATTGCCTGCTTGTATAAAGACAGGTTTAGTATAATGCTGAAGATCCAGATAATAAGCATCTTTCTTAAAAGTTATAGTATGTACGTGGTATTGAGCTTTTCTTATTGATAAATTTTCATCATCATATACAACTCCAGCAGTTGCTTCGAAGTACCATTTGTTATAGCTATTATCCGTATTTTTATATATATTATAATAATAACTACTTGAGGCATATCCAAATACATATAGTATTCTATTATCGCCACTTTCACTATATTTTGCATATAAATTTGTTAATGAGGAATCTATTGTTGTTGTAGTCTCTACTTTATTTGTAAAAGTACTTTCTTTATACCAACCTTCAAATGTATATCCAGCACGCACTGGTGTTGGTAATTGTCCTATCTGCTGTCCTACTTCTCCTTTTTTATATTGCTCTTTAAGATATCCTCCATTTGGATTATACTTTATTATCTGATAATTACTATTTTTATCAAATTCTAAATTACATTTTACTTTACTCGTTATATTTGATAAATTTAACTCCCAATTTAAATCATCCCATTCTCCTTGAGCATTTTCACAATTTATATTTGTTAATATATATCCTTCATTCTTATTTGGTGGTAAACTATTTACATTTCCATCATAGTTATATGATACTATATTTATATCTCCACCTAAGTATTTTATCTTTCCATTAATTAATATATATTCTTCACTGTTTTGTTCAAACTTAGCAAATGTAAACATTATTATTCCAATTAAAAGGATAAAGCATGATAAAACTATACTTATTCTTTTAATATAAGTATTTTTATTTTGTTTTAGTTTTATTTGTCTTAATGCTTTATCTTTATTAAATACTTTCATATATACCATTCCTAGTATA
>CACZPQ010000036.1 GCA_902783185.1 uncultured Erysipelotrichaceae bacterium | reverse complement strand
TATCCGTCGTTGGCGTAGGAAAATTGAGGAGAGCTGTTCCTAGTACGAGAGGACCGGAATGGACAAACCTATGATGTACCAGTTGTCACGCCAGTGGCACTGCTGGGTAGTTATGTTTGGACGGGATAACCGCTGAAAGCATCTAAGCGGGAAGCCTCCTCCAAGATGAATTTTCCCATTTTTTAAAGTAAGTATCCTTGTAGACTACGAGGTTGATAGGCTAGAGGTGGAAGCGTAGCAATACGTTGAGCTGACTAGTACTAATAATACGAGGATTTAATCCCAATTTTCTAAGGATTAATGAGCAAGCATTATCATGTTTTTAAAGGACAAAATCCTTTATTGGTGATTATAGCTAAGTGGATACACCTCTTCCCATCTCGAACAGAGAAGTTAAGCACTTACACGCCGACGATAGTGTCAAAGCAAAAATAGGTAGTCGCCAATTTTTTTTTTGCTCTAAAATCTCATTTTTGAGATTTTTTTTGTTAATAAATTGTAAAATTGTTGTGATTATATTGATTAGTTTATTATTTTTTAATATACTAAAATTGGTGATACAATATGGAAGAAAATAAATTAACAACTCATTCAGTAGATGAAACATTAGAAATCGCTCAAAATTTGGAATCAGAAAAGTTCCCTGGAATGGTTATATGTCTTAATGGTGAATTAGGATCTGGTAAAACAATATTTGTTAAAGGCTTTGCATCAGCTCTTGGTATTGAAGAGTCAATAACTTCACCAACATTTACTATAGTTAAGGAATATTTAGATGGTGAAGCACCGCTATATCATATGGATGTTTATCGTCTTGAAGATTCTAAAGAGGATATTGGTATTAAAGATTACTTTAATAAAGATGGAGTTTCAATAATTGAATGGGCTGAATTAATCGAAGATGAATTACCTGAAGAAAGATTAGATATTTTCTTTAAAATAGTAGATGAAAATACAAGAGTTTTAAAATTTGTTCCTTATGGGGAAAAATATGAAAGTATATGCAACAGTGTCTTATGAGACATTGTTTTTATTTTTATAAAATTGTGTTATAATACTAAATGTTTATATGGGGGAGTATTCTATTATTAATTGTAAAGGAATGTGATAATATGCATACATTGTTTATTGATACTCATTATAAAGATGTTGTAATTGTATTGTTCAAAGATGCAATATTATTAGATAAATGCATTTTAAAAGATGTTAAGAGCACTAGTATTGAAACAATGCCAACAATAATTAGTTTATTAAATAATAATAATTTAAAACCAGTGGATATTAATAAAATTGCGGTTTGTATTGGACCTGGATCATTTACAGGAACAAGAATAGGAGTTACTATAGCAAAAACTATGGCATACTCTCTTAATATACCAATAGTAACATTAACATCAATTGATTTAAAAGGATTAAATATTAGTAATAAAGCTTATGTTAGTGTATTAGAAAATAATGGTGCCTTTGTAGCACAATATGATAAAAAAATTATTGGTGATATAAAATACTTAAAAAATAGTGAATATATTGAATTTAAGAATAACAATGAAGTGGTTGAAAATATAGATATGGATTATGATAGATTAATTAATTATATAAATAGTTTAAAAGAAGAAAAAGTGCATGATGTCAATCCAATATATGTTAAATCAATTGAGGCATTAAAATGATAGATAAAATAAGTTTGGATTATGAAAATGATTATTATCATTTAGGTTCTAAATTAAATGATAATTTTACTTACTTATTTAATTTAGAACAGACATTAAATAAACCATACAATTATATTTATGGATATTTTGAAAATAAGAAATTGTTAGGATTTATACATATAATATTAACTATTGATGAAGCAGATATTGTTAATATTGTAGTAGATGATTATTATAGAAAAAAAGGTATTGGAAAAAAATTAGTTGAATATACAATAAAAAAATTCAATTTAAAGGCATTAAATCTTGAAGTAAGACAAAGTAATGAAGCAGTTATTTTTTATCAAAAAATGGGCTTTAAAATAGTTAGAAAGATACCTAATTATTACCATAATGAAGATGCCTATTTTATGAAGAAAACAATATAAATACTTTTAAGGGGGTTTATAAATGAAAATAAGAGATTTTTTTGATTTTTATTATCAAGTTTATTTGAGCCCTTGGGTTGATAGTAAAGAGATATTAATCCATGGTTGGCCAATAAATTATGGTGCAATTGGTAAAAATTGTGATTTATTGTATTTGAATTCAAATGATTATAAAGATTTTATATATAATAATTTTATTAGTAAATATGAAAAGTGTTTTGATACAAAAGAATTAGCTAATATAATTAATCCTAAGCTTGTATTATATGAAAATGAAATTGGTATAAAAGAATTAAAAGTATCACATATCATTTATTGTAGAGAATTAATTGGAATGTTATTAGCTACTAAATATAGAGAACAAGAATATTTATTGGAATTAATAAATAGTGATTATAGTATTGAACATATTATAAATATTTTAAAGCAAGCATATCAAGATGAAATTAGTATTTTTTGTGATGTAGCAAATAAAAATGAAAAATCATTATATTACAATAATATAATTGAGGATTATAAAACATTAAGTAATAAGGTGTCTTTTTCTTATTACATATATAATAAAATAGAATTATTAAATCAGTTTTATAAATCATTTGATAAATTAAAGAAATTGTTAAGCAATAATTTAAACTTAGAGGATTTTATCAATTGTTTTGATTATGATAAATTAATGATGATTATTGCTTCATCATTTATAGATTGTATAGATGAGGGAAAAGATATTAATCATTGTTATTTATTTCTTAAAGATTATTTTGAGGCAATCAAGTCTATTAGAAGCATAGATTTAAATTACAATTGTTATATAAAATACAATAGAAATAATAAAATAAGGACATTAAATATAGATAACTTGATAGAAAAATATAATTCAATAAAAAAATTTATTAATGAAGATGATTGTATAACTATAACTATTAATAAAGAATTTTTTAATAAACACAATCTTGATACTAACGATATTATAAATTTAAATCCTAAAGAATTTAAAGATTTAGTAATAATGTTAAATAATCAAGAAATAAATGAAGATATTAAAGAAGAAGATATTAAAGAAAACATTGAAGAATTAGATCAAAGGATAACTGTAACAACTGATAATACTGAAAAATTGAAACTAATACAACAAAAAGAAAAAATGGAATTTTTATTAAGCAATAAACCAGTAAAAATATTACATGGAACAAATAGTTTCTCAAAATATTATGGTTATTTATATGATAATGGGTATGTTGTTTTTGATGTATTAGACAAAAAAATAAATAAGTCTTATGGTAATGCATTATATGTAATAGCTTATAATAAAATAAATGAATATAGTAAAAAAACAAAAATGGAATTAAGAAAAAGTGATTATTCAGATATGAGTATTATAATGCATACTAATAATTGGAAAGAAAAATTATTAAAAATACTTAATGGTTTAAATAATGTAGAAGTAGATATCGAATCTATAAATTCAATAACTATTGATAAAGTAGCAACTATTGAAGAATTAAGAGAATTAGAATCAAAAATTTCAAATATAAGTGAAAATGATATAAAAATAATTAAAGAAAAAGAAAGACGAATTAAAGTTTATAATGAAATTGATGAAGAATTAAAGAATTATAATAAAGAAGAAATAACTTTAGAACAATTAAATAGTATAGTTGAAGAATTAATTGATAACAATATGGATTTTGAAAAATTATTCTATAGTAAAAAGAATAATTACAAAAGAAATCCAGCAGTAGCTGCTTATACTAAAATGAGATCAAGAGATGAAAATGGTTATTATACTTGTGAATTATGTAATGCAAAAAGTATGCATGCATCGTCATTTGATTCTCATCATATGATAGAATTATCGAATGGCGGAGTAGATAATATTTATAATACAGTATGTTTATGTCCTAATTGTCATAGGGATTTTCACTCTAATAGATTAACATATAATCAATTATATGAATTATTTCAAAATATAAGAAAGAATATAATAAGGTACAATATAGAGTATTTACCATTATTTAATGATATGATAAATCCTAATACCGAGGATTATAACTATTATTTAGAACATAAAGAACAAGAAGATAAGAAATTCTTAATTAGTTGGAATTATACAAGAAAATTAAACAAATAAATGGTATAATATTGAAAGTAGGTGATATAAGTGAAAGATGTATACATATTTGCAATTGAAAGTAGTTGTGATGAAACAAGTGCTGCAGTTATTAAAAATGGTAAGGAAGTTGTTTCATTAACTATTGCTAGCCAAATATCTACTCATGAAAACTACGGTGGAGTAGTACCTGAAATTGCATCACGTATGCATACAGAAAGTATAACTTATGTCATAGATGATGCTATAAGAAAATCAGGAATGAAAATGGAAGAAATGGATGCTATTGCTGTAACATATACACCAGGTTTATTAGGTAGTTTACTTGTTGGTATTGAAGCCGCTAAAGTATTATCTTATGTTTATAACAAACCACTTATAGCAGTTAATCATATTGCAGGTCATATTTATGCTAATAATCTTGAAGATAATTCAATTAAATTTCCATCACTAGGATTGGTTGTATCTGGTGGACATACAGAAATTATTTATTTAGAAAATGATTATAATTTTAAAGTATTAGGATCAACTTTAGATGATGCTATAGGTGAGGTATATGATAAAGTAGCCAGAGTATTAAATTTAAAATACCCTGGTGGACCAAATATTGAAAAATTAGCAAAATTAGGAAAACCTAGTTATAAATTACCTATACCAATGAATGATGATAGCTTAAATCTTAGTTTTAGTGGATTAAAATCAAGTATTATTAATTTGGTTCATAATGAAGAACAAAGAGGAAATAGTATAAATAAAGAAGATTTAGCATGCTCTTTTCAAACTATTGCTGTAGATGAACTTGCAAGAAAACTAGAAATTGCAATTAATAATTATAAAGTAGATAATGTTATTGTTGCTGGTGGTGTATCTGCAAATGGATATTTGCGTGAAGAAATAAAAAAGATTACAGATAAATATAATTTAAATTTATCTATTCCAAAAATGCTTTATTGTACAGATAATGCAGCAATGATTGGTGCAGCAGCTTATCCGTTATTTAAACAAAAAAAGTTTGCAAATTATGATTTAAATGGTTATAGTACAAAAAGTGTATACAGTAGCAATTAAATGTTGAAAAAAGAATTATAATTATGTATAATTAGTTATAAGGATAGGTATATAGGTGATTGGTATGAATGAAGAAATAAGAAAATTACCAAAAAGAAATATTGTACTTTATTTAAGTATAGTAGTTGTATTAATTAGTTTAACATTTAAAGCTTCATATGCTTTCTTTACAGCTAGTGTTGAAAATACTACTACACCAACAAATAGTGTTGTTCAAACTGCAGAATTAAAGATTAATTTTGGAAGTAATGCAAGTTATATAAATGCAACTGATTTAAGTTTAATGACTGCTGAAGAAGCAGCAACATCAACTAATAATGTTTCGAGATTTAAGGTTACTAATACTGGTTCAGTAGCAGGTAAATATAGATTATATTTATCAAATTATAGTATTACTGAAAATTTAGTACATGCTGATTTCAAATGGAAATTAACAGTCAATGGAACAAATTATACTGGAACATTCTATGATTTATTTAATGGTAAAACTGCTACTGATGGTGTGATAGCAAGTTCAACAGTAGATATTCCATTAGTATCTTCAGATATTTCTCTTGCAAACAATTCTGAACATGATTGTGAATTTAGAATTTGGATTGAAGAAACTGAACAAAATCAAATTGGATTAACTAATGGTTCATTTAGTGGACAAATAAAGTTAATAGCTATTAATAATTAAGAAAGTTTAATACTTTCTTTTTTACATTTTTACATCAATTTGGCCTTGCGGGGGGGGGGGTTAAAATATGCTATCATTATACTAGGAATGGTATATATGAAAGTATTTAATAAAGAAAAAGCAATAAGAAAAATAAAACTAAAACAAAATAAAAATACTTATATAAAAAGATTAAGTATATCTTTTTCATGCTTTATTTTATTAATAGGAATAATAATGTTTACATATTCAAAGTTTGAAGTAAACAGTGAAGAATATACATTAATAAATGGAATAGTTAAATACTCTGGAAGTGGAGATATTACATTATCATATTTAGTAGATGGAGTATCACAAAATACTCCACCTAAAAAAGAAGATGGCTATATAATAAAAAATGTAGAATGCACTAATGCTAATGGAACTTGGAATAATATAGAATGGGGTTTAGATGTAAGAAATATAGAAGGAAAAGCAATATGTAATTTAGAATTTGAAGAAGCTCAATATAATAATGTTACTAAATGGTTAGCAACAGCAAATATAAATAAAAATTATACTACATTAAATGAGGTATTTAATGATACAGAAACATTAAATACTTTAACAAATAATGAAGCATCATGTGATTATTTAGAAAACTCAACTGATTGGATAAATGATGTTACATCAAATGAAAATGCAATGACTTATATTGGTAATAATGATTATTGTGGAGATTTATTAGTAGAAGATAATAATTGGATAAATTCTATTAGAGAAAGCAATTATTGGGATAAAGTATTGAAATCTTTAGTTCCAACAATGACAAACAATAACAACCCTAGTGGAAGTGCATTTTGTTATCCTAATTCAGCTAATAATGCTTATAAAGCATTTGATGATGATGATTCAACAAGTGCATACATATTTGTGGATAATTCGGTTGATAGTATAAATTATATTGGCTATGAATTTAATAAAGCAGCTAGAATTATTGCATTTAAATATCTGAATTGGGGTGGGTATTCTTCCAATAATATAACACTTAAACTTGAGGCAAAAGATAATGTGAATAGTGAATGGACAGAATTATTAAGTATTCAAACAAATCAAATGGATATACCAAAGCAAATTGTAAATAATAATAACTACTTTAAATATTATAGATTGTGGTTTAGCGGAGGAACAAATAATTTTAGTGGTGTTTATTTTACAAACATACGAACAATTAAATTTTACGGAAGGGAAGCAAGTTAATTATAAATGCTTTCTTTTTTTAGTATAGTATTGTATAATAAATTAGTCGAAGAGGTGATAAAAATGGGAAGATTTCCATCAATAGCTGCTGCAAAAGCTAAAACTGGTGCTGCTAAAGGAAAATTATATTCAATGTATTCAAGAGATATTTATGATAAAGCAAAAAAAGGTGGTGCAAACCCAGAAAGTAATTTTGCTTTAAAACAAGTAATTGAAAAAGCAAAAAAAGAACAAGTACCTGCTGATATTATAAAAAGAGCATTAGATAAAGTTAATTCGGGTTCTGGTGAAAACTTTGAAGAAACAAGATATGAAATAATTGGCCCAAATGGATCTACTGCAATAGTTGAATGTTTAACAGATAATGTTAACAGATCAGTAAGTGAAGTTAGAACTGCAGTTAATAAAGCTAAATGTAAAATGGGTGGAGTAAACTCTGTTTCTTATAATTATGATAATTTAGCTATTATTACATTTAAATGTGATGATGAAGAAGGTATGTTACTTTCATTACTTGATGAAGGTATTGAAGTAGTAGATGAAGAAATGGATAACGGTAATATTACTATTTCTGTTGTTCCTCAAGATCAATATAAGATGCATCAAGTTGTTGAAAAGTTAATACCTAATGTTGAATATTTAATTGATGAAATAGGAATGTATCCAAAAGAAAAAGTAACATTAACTGGTGAAGATAAAGAATATTTTGAAAGATTATTAACTTTATTAGATGATGTTGAAGATGTTAAAATAGTATATCACAATGTAGAACTTTAAAAAGATAATTATTTATCTTTTTTTTCATATAATCTTCACAATTTTGTTATAATATATTTATACCTAAGGAGTGGTTATTTTGAAAATATTAATAGTTGATGATGAAGAATTAATTAGAAATGTTATTAAAGAATATTTAACTCAAGATGGATATATAATTGATGAAGCAAGTGATGGAGAAATTGCTGTTAATAAAGCAATTAATAATAATTATGATTTAATAGTAATGGATATAATGATGCCTAATAAAGATGGTTTTAGTGCTGTAAAAGAAATAAAAGAAAAGAAAAATATTCCTTTTATAATGCTTTCAGCTAGAGGAGAAGAATATGATAAACTAACTGGATTTGATTTAGGAATAGATGATTATATGACTAAACCATTTTCACCAAAAGAATTAGTTGCTAGAATTAAGGCAGTATTAAAAAGAACTAACAAAGAAGAAGATAAATATGTATTTAATACTTTAATAATAGATGATAAGGCTCATGAAGTATTAGTGGATGATAAAAAGATTAATCTTACACCAAAAGAATATGATTTATTAAAGTATTTAATTAAGAATAATAATATTGCATTATCAAGAGAACAATTATTATCTGCTATATGGGGATATGATTTTTATGGTGATGATAGAACAATAGATACTCATATTAAAACATTAAGAAAGAATTTAGGTAAATATGGAGATTTAATTGTTACAGTAAGAGGAATGGGGTATAAATTTGAATATAAAGAAGAAATTAAATAGTATTAATATAAAGATATTATCATATTTAATATTATTAACTGTTGGAATACTATTATTAGTGTGGATAGTACAAATATTATTTTTAAATGTATTTTATGAAAAATATCAAGAGAATAATTTAATTAATATTGCTAATGAATTATATAAAACTGAAGAAGAAAGTATTGGAGATAAGATTGAAAGTTTAGTATTTGATCCTAATACTTGTATTGCATATGTTGATTCATACAATAATACTTATTATTATAATAATCGTATTAATGGATGTATATTTGGAAGAAATAATGAAATAAATAGATATATTACGGAAATAAATGAATCAAAAGAAGATTTAAAACCTATTAAATTAATTAATCCAATGAATAAATCAGAAAGTTTATTATATGGTGTTAAAATAGGTAAATCTAGAGTATATTTATACACATTACTTGAAGATATGAATTCTGCTACATCAGTACTAAAAAATCAACTAATATATGTTGTAATAGGTGTAATATTATTTGCTATTATAGTATCTTTATTCTTATCTAAAAAGTTATCTAAACCGATTGTAAATATAACTGATAAAGCAAAAAAATTAGCTGATGGAGATTACAAAGTTAGATTTGAAGAATCTGATATATTAGAAATAAATGAATTATCTAATACATTAAATTATCTAGAAGATGAAATATCTAAAACAGATGAATATCGAAGAGATTTAATGGCTAATGTTTCTCATGATCTTAAAACACCGCTAACAATGATTAAAGCATATGCAGAAATGGTTAGAGATTTATCCTACAAAGATGATAAAAAAAGAACAGATAATTTAAATGTTATAATCGAAGAATCAGATAGATTAAATGTATTAGTTAATGATATATTAGACTTATCTAAACTACAATCAAAAACTAATAAACTTGAATTAGAGGAATTTGATTTAGTCAAAGAATTAAAACAAGTAATAAAAAGATATGATATTATCAAAGAAACTGAAAATTATTCTTTGATTGTAAAAACACCAAGAAAAGCTATTGTTATTGCTGATAAAAAAAGAATTAATCAAGTTTTATATAATTTAATTAATAATGCCATTAATTATACTGGTGATGATAAAAAAGTATATATAACTATATTAGATAAAGAAAAGTATTATCGCATTGAAATTAAAGACACTGGTAAAGGAATAGATAAAAAAGATTTAGATCATATTTGGGATAAATATTATAAAAAAGAAAAGAATCATAAAAGAAATGTTGTTGGAACAGGTTTAGGTTTATCTATAATTAAAAATATATTACTTGAACATAACTTTAAATATGGAGTTGAAAGTAAAAAAGATAAAGGTTCAACATTCTATTTTGAAATACCTATAAAAAAATAAAATGTTTCACATAAATATCACTTAATTTACACATTTAAATATTATATTTAAATCATGAAAGGTTAAGTGATGCCTATAAGTATTAAATGATTAATAATTAATAAACTAATTATAGTAATTAAAACTATTTATAATATAAACTACAACTCACACTTTTTTATAAAATTTCTTAGACTACTTATAATTTTAAGTAGTCTTTTTTCCTATTTTAATGTATAATTAAGTTGTTGGTGAGTTATATGAAAATAGATAACAAAGGATGGGGTTTAAATACTATGCTTATTATGGTATGTGTAATAATAGTATTTCTATTTATTGCTACATATTTTGCTATTAGATTAAACTCTATGTTAGGAAATGAAAATAATGAATCTGAAAAAAATGTACAAAGAATAGTTGATCAATCATATTACATTAGCAAAGCAAATAATATGACTGAAGCAGCTGAAAAATATATTATTGATAATGAAATAAAATTATCTAGTAATCCATTAAGAATAAATATGGCTATCTTAGTAAATAATGGATACATGAATCCTATAAAAGATTCTATTACTAATAATAACTGTCGTGCTTATTCAGAATGTTATATAGATTCTAATGATATAAAGATAATTAAAAGCTATATTAAATGTGATAATTATGAAAGTAAAGGATATGGTGATAATTAATGAAAGAATTAAGAAGAATATCAATAATATGGGGATTATTATTATTAATTATTTTTGGAGCATTAACATTTTTTGCGTTAAAATGGAAAGCTAAAACAGATCCTTATTTTGATTTAGAAAAAACACTTATTTCTAAAACTAAATCATATTATGAATCAGAGCATTCATATCCTACTAAAGGACAAAGTGTTAAAGTAACTTTTGATGAATTAAAAAATGCTAATTTAATCGAAGAATTAAAAGTAAATGATGATACTTGTGAAGGTTATGTTAAAGTAGAAAATAATGGTGTAATTGAATATAAAGCATATATTAAATGTAATAACTATACTACTAAAGATTATGATAAATAATAGTGTATTATATGTAATGAGATTGGTACCTGTTCATTAAAAACGATGGTCTATCTCTTTTTTTATTAAATAAAAACTTTTCATATAAATAAATATATGATAAAATTTATATAGTAGGTGAATGATATGAACTATAAAGAGATTATCAAAAAACAATCGTTTATAATAACAGCATCAGTAAT
>CACZPQ010000035.1 GCA_902783185.1 uncultured Erysipelotrichaceae bacterium | reverse complement strand
GCAGGAGATATAAATTTAGTAAATGCATATCCAATAAGTGATGAAGCAGGATCTGCATTAACACCATATGTATTTAAAATAAAAAATACATGTACAATAGCAGCAAATTATGCAATTAATTTAGAAACATTAAATACATCTAATTTTAATACTGATTATTTAAAAGTAAAATTTAATAATGTTAATAATGTAACTAACAATAATGCAGTTATATATGGAAACATGGAAGATAGTAGTATATTACTTACTGGACAATCAACACAAGCAAAACAATTATTAACTGGATATTTAAGTGCAAATGAAGAAGCAACATTCTCATTAAGAGTATGGATAGATATAAATGCAACAACTACAACACCAAATGTAATGGGAGCAACATGGAATGGAAAAGTGGTAGTATCAAGTGAAGCAGCTAAAGATAATGCAGTTGCAACTATAAAAAAATTAGTAGTAGATGCTGATTCATCATCAACTGATGTAATAGGTGATACTGGTTTGGCATATGATGGAACAGCTGACAATAACTTAAGATATGTAGGAGCTAATCCAAATAATTATGTTCAATTTAATAATGAATTATGGCGTATTATTGGAGTAATGAATAATATAGAAACTGAAGATGGAGAAAAACAAAGTTTGATTAAGTTAATTAGAAATGAATCATTAGGAAATTATTCGTGGGATACATCATCTTCAGAAGTTAATAATGGTCATGGAATTAATCAATGGGGAGAATCCGGTTCATATGAAGGTGCAGACCTAATGAGAGAATTAAACAATGATTATCTAGGAAATGTAGTAGTAGGAACAGATGGAAATTGGTATAGTAATAACAATAATATAAAATCTGCAACTAAACCAACAAGCACGATAAGTAGTGAAGCACAAAATCAAATAGAAAGTGTAATCTGGAATTTAGGTTCAGCAAATAATGATAATGGAATATTTATTAATTATGATACAGGCTTATTAAATTCTTCGTATGTATATGTTCATGAAAGAAATAATTTATCTGCAAAAATTTGCCCCATTGAAATCAACTGTAATGATTTAATTGAAAGAATTAATATGTGGAACGGAAAAATTGGATTAATATATCCAAGTGACTACCTATATTCAACAAGTGGTGGTTTGGCTGCAAATCGAAATGTTTGTATGAATACATCTATATATACTTGGAATGATGAAAGTATATCTGATTGTAAAAATAATAATTGGATGTTGGATCAAAATGTAAATTACTGGTTATTGACACCAAGGACAACAAACGCAAGTGCTAACATTGTTTTTCGAGTAGAGACGAGTGGAAAAATATCAGATTCTTATTCTAATACTAGTTTAGGTGTTTATCCATCTCTATACCTTAAATCTTCAGTTCAAATAACTGGAGGTACAGGTGCTCAAACTGATCCATATACTTTAGGATAATAAATAAGACTACTTATTATAAGTAGTCTTTTAAAAAGTCTATTGATTCTTTTTGAAATTTTAAATAATCTTTAGCCATCTTTATTATTTTTTTATCTGCATCTTTTTCATATCTATCTATTTTTGCTGTTATGTCTACTGTACCCATTGTAAGACCTTGGGTTAATAGTTTTGCTATAGCACTATCACTATTGTCTTTAGCTACTTCCATTTTCATTTGCATTGATGCACTCATTTTAGCCATCATTCCATTTGTTTTAAGTTCATATTTATTCTTTTTAATTAATTTTTTACTATCTTGTTTAAAGTTTTCATATCCTTTTAAAATGCCCTCTAATGGTTTTTTTATTTTGTTTTCTTTACCATTAATATCTTGTATTAGTTTTTCACAAGAATAAACTCCCATTTCTGAATTTTTATAAATATATTCTAATAATTCTAAATTTTCATCCATAATAATCACCTATAATTATTATGTATGTATAATTAATTATTATACATTATATATGTAAATAATTAATGTATTAATACTATTATTTGGTAGTATTATGATAAAATAATAATTAGGAAGTGATTAGTATGTCTACTGAAGAAATATTAAATGAATTAAGAAAGTATGCTGAAGAATTTGAAAATCTAGGTGATGCAAATACTGCAATTAAAAATAATAAAGAAGATTTTTTAGCTAAATGGGCTAAGTTAAATCAATATTATAACTATGCTTTAAAAAATATAAAAACAATGAGTGATGAATGGTTCACTGCAATAGATATAGTAGATGATATATCATATAGAAATCCTAGTTTAAGTGAATGGATTGATAAAATAATATCACAAAGTAATGATAAAGAGGATAATGAAACTAATAATATAGATAATTTAGAAACTATGCAAAGTTTTAGAAGCATGTAATAAAATAAAAACCAAGCTATTAAAGCTTGATCTTTTTTTAAATTGGAGGAGCCAGCAGGATTTGAACCAGCGATCAGGGAGTTGCAGTCCCTTGCCTTACCACTTGGCTATGGCTCCAT
>CACZPQ010000034.1 GCA_902783185.1 uncultured Erysipelotrichaceae bacterium | reverse complement strand
TTTCATGATAGATATATAATCATAGATAATAAAGATGTATATTTTTTAGGTTCATCAATTAATAATATAGGTTCTAAGATATCATCTATTATTAAATGTAATGATGAAAAGGTTAAACAATCAATACTAGATATTGTCATAGATTAGTCATAGTTATTATTTGATGAAAGATTAAAAAATTATCATGGACCAAATCTTGCAAGAGAATATAATTGGGACGACGAATCTAGAGGTAAAGAAATATGGTAAATTATGTTCCTAAACAAAAGGATATTATTTATACTGGTTGAAAATATTATGCTTATTTTAAATTCATGCTTTATTGATAAATAATTTGACATATTAATATCAAATTATTATAATATTTTCTTATTAAGGAGTTGGTATTAATGTATTATGGATTTAAAACTTTTCCTAATTATATTCTTCAAAGAATAGTTGATTTAGATGAATTATACTATGCAGGTACTGATGAAAATTTATTGGTAAAAAAATTAAAATCATTATTATTTGCATATTCTATATTAAAAAATGAAGGTAATAATTCTATATATGAAGAAAGAATATATTTATTATATTCAGGAATAGTTGATGATATATTATCTATTTCTGAAATAGAGGAACTAGATAATTATGTTCAAAGTATAGGTTTATTAACATTGAATGAATATTTTACTAAAAAAGAGTTAATTAGAAGTTTAAAGAATTGACTTTAAGTATAAAGTCAATTATAATTTATATATAAGTATTTTTTAAGAAAAGTAGTTTATTTATCAACTTTTTAAGAGAGTTAGTTCTTGGCTGTAAAACTAATAAAGATATAAATAAATGAAGACACTTAAATTTAAATATGTTGTCTAACCAGCATTATAAGGTCAAAAGTTAGATTATAAAGTCTATGAAGTAAGATGGCACCACGAATATATTCGTTCTTACAAAGTTAGACTTTTTTATGTTTTAAGGAGGAGTATTTATGGAAAAGGTATATGTTAATAATTTAAGTAACTATATTGATAAGGAAATAGTTTTTAGTGGATTTGTTGATGTAGTTAGAGATAAGAAATGGGTACAATTTATTATTTTAAGGGATTCTACTGGAAAGGTACAAGTTACTGTTGAAAAGAGTGATGAAGGTAATGCTTCTATGGTAGATTTAGTATCTTCACTTACTCATGATAGTGTTATTAAAGTAATTGGTAAAGTAGTAAATAATGAAGCTGTAAAACTAGGTGGTATAGAAATTCTTCCAAGTAATATTGAAATTATATCTAAAGCTGAGGAATTACCATTTGACTATAATAATCTAGATGGTGTTAATATAGATACAAGGCTTGATTATAGATGGTTAGACATTAGAAATGAAAAAAATATGTTAGTTAGACAAATTGAGTCTTGCTTAACTGAAGGTATGAGAAAATATCTGTATGAGAATAACTTTACTGAAATACACTCGCCAAAATTAATTGGTGCAGCATCAGAATCAGGTAGTGAAGTATTTGAAGTAAAATATTTTGATAGAAAAGCATATCTTGCTCAATCACCACAATTTTATAAACAAATGGCTATTGCTGCTGGGTTAGATAAAGTATTTGAAGTAGGTCCAGTATATAGAGCAGAAAACTCTAATACTAATAGACATGCTACAGAATTTACTGGCTTTGATTTAGAATTTGCTCATATTGATTCTTATGAAGATGTAATGTCATTAGAAGAAGATCTTTTAATTGCTGGTTTAACTTTAGTAAAAGAAAGATATGGAGAGAAGATCAAAGAAGTATTTAATACAGAGGTAATTGTTCCAACTAAACCATTCCCAAGAATTGATTTAAAGGATTTATATAAAGAATTACACGAATTATATAATTATGAAATACCAGAAACTGATATTGGTGATACTAATGCTGAAACTGAAAAATTGGTATATAAATTAGCACAAGAAAAATACAATTCTGAATTTATGTTTATTACAGGTTATGCTGCAACTAAAAGACCATTTTACCATATGAGAAATGAAAAAGGTGAATTACAAGGTTATGATTTAATTTGGAGAGGAACTGAAATAACTTCAGGTGCTCAAAGAGAACATAGATATGAAGAACTACTTAAAAATGCTAATGAAAAAGGTTTAGGTGAAGATGTTAAATTCTATTTACAGTTCTTTAAATATGGATGTCCTGCTCATGGTGGTTTTGGTATAGGATTAGATAGATTGACAATGTTATTATTAGGACTTTCTACTATTAAAGAAACTGAGTTTATCTTCAGAGGGCCTAATAGATTAGAACCATAAGAAAGGAAAGATTAACTATGGATTTAAGTGATGTATTTAAAACAAAAAAAATTGGAGATAAAGTAAAGTTAAATGGTTGGGTAAGAAATAATAGAGATCAAAAAGAATTTGGGTTTATTGATTTTTATGATGGAACATCTATTAATACTTTACAAATAGTTTATGATAAAAATTTACCTAATTTTGATGAAGTATCTAAGATTTTGGCTGGTTCTGCCATTGAAGTTGAAGGTACTTTAGTGGAATCAAATGGTAAACAAGAATATGAATTAAAATCTGAAACTATTACTGTTATTGGAGATTGTCCAGCTGATTATCCAATTCAACCTAAAAGACATACAATGGAATTTTTAAGAAGTCAAGCTTACCTTAGACCTAGAACAAAAACATTCCAAGCAGTATTTAAAGTAAGATCAGTTGCTGCCTCTGCTATACATGAATACTTTCAAAATCATAATTATGTATATGTACATACACCACTTTTGACAACAGCTGATTGTGAAGGATCTAATCAAATGTTTAAAGTTACAACATTTGATTTAAACAATATACCTAAAAGTGATGGAAATGTTGATTATTCAAAAGATTTGTTTGGTAAAGAAACATATATTACTGGTTCTGGACAACTTCATGGTGAAACATTTGCAATGGCATTTAAAAAGATATATACATTTGGACCAACATTTAGAACTGAAAACTCAAATACTAAGACACATGCTAATGAATTTTGGATGATAGAACCTGAAATGGCTTTTATGCATTTAGATGATTTAATGAATGTTGAGGAAGAAATGTTAAAATCTGTTGTATCTAATGTACTTGATAGATGTAAAGATGAATTAGAATTTTTAGATAAATTTGTTTCACAAGGATTAATTGAAAAACTAAAAAAATTAGTTAGTGATGATTTTGTTAGAATTACTCATCATGATGCAATTGAACTATTAATTAATTCTGGTGAAAAATTTGAATTTACTCCATCATATGATGATGATATAGCTAAAGAACATGAAAAATGGATAACAGATCACTTTAATGCACCAGTATTCATTTATAATTGGCCTAAAGATATAAAAGCATGGTATATGAAACTAAATGATGATGGAAAAACAGTTGCTGCTGTGGATCTTGAAGTTCCTGGTTCTGGTGAATTAATGGGTGGTTCTGAAAGAGAAGTTGATCTTAAAAAACTAGAAGAATTAGTTAAAATACATAATGTTGATAAATCTCAAATAGAATGGTATTTAAACTTAAGAAGATTTGGTGGATGTTATCATTCAGGATTTGGAATGGGGTTTGAAAGACTTATTATGTATTTAACAGGTATTGAAAATATTAGAGATGTTATTCCATATCCTAGAACACCTGGAAGTTGTGAATATTAAAATACAAAAGGCAATTATTATTGCTTTTTTTTATTATTTTTGCTATAATTTATTTGTTCGAAGCCTTTTATAAATATTAGAAAGAGTGAATTAAATGAGTAAAATAAAAATATTTGGCCTAGGTGGTCTTTCTGAAAGTGGAAAGAATACCTATGTTGTAACAATAGATCAAGATATTTATATTTTTGATTGTGGTTTAAAGTATGCAAATGAAAGTTTATATGGAATAGATTATATTGTTCCTGATTTTAGTTTTTTAGTAAAATATAAAAATAATATAAAGGGCTTATTTTTAACACATGCTCATTATGAAAATATGGGAGCAACTATAGATTTAGTTAGAGCAATACCTAACTTAAAAGTATATGCAACTAAATTTACTAAATTTATTTTGGAACAAGATGGATTAAATCCAAATAATATAATTGAAATAACACCACATAAAAAGATAAATTTTGATAATACATCTATATATCCAATTAGCGTTTCTCATTCTACACCAGATTCTGTTATGTATGTTTTAAATACAGAAGATGGTGCAATATGTTATATGGGAGATTTTATTATTGATCCTACTATGATGGGTGCATATGATATGGATTTAGGTAAAATAGCCTATGTTGGCAAACAAGGAGTTCTTGCTTTACTTTCTGAATCATCGTTTTCAGAACATGTAGGACATACATCACCAAATCATAGATTAACTTCATTTTTTAAGTATAGTATATCTCATGCTAAGGGTAGAGCTATATTTACTGTACTTCCTACACACTTATATACATTACAAGATATATTTAATGGTGCTGAAAATTCTCACCGTAAAATAGTATTAATGGGGAAACAGCTTCAAAATATAGTTAATTTTTCATTAAAAGAAAATTATTTACATATTCAAGAAGGATTACTTGGGGATTTATCTAATATTGAAGATCAAGATTCTATTCTTATCTTAGCAGATAACAGAAGTAATCCATATGCTAACTTATCTAAAATTCTTAGTGGATATGATAAATTTATCAAGTTAAGAGATAATGATACTATTATTTTTGCTGAGCCTAGATATGATGCAACAGAAAGATTACTTGTAAAACTAGAAAATGATTTAGCTGTTCATGGATGTAATATTGTTTCTATTCCAAAGAATAAACAAATTCTTCATCATGCATCTCAAGAAGATTTAATGTTAATGATTAAATTATTAAATCCTAAATATTATGTTCCTGTTAAAGGAGAATATAGATATATGGTAAATAATGCTAATTTAGCAATTAAACTTGGTATGAGTGAAGATAACATATTATTAAAACAAAATGGTGAAGTAATAAATATAGAAAATGGTAATGTTATTACTAAAGAAGAAAAGATAAAAGTAGATGATGTATTAATAGATGGTACATCAAATGAAGATGTTGGAGATTTAGTTATTAAAGATAGACAAATGTTATCTGAAAATGGTATTGTCTTGATATCAGCAACTATATCTAAACAAGAACATGTATTATTAGTTGGTCCAGAAGTAACTACAAGAGGATTTATATATGTCAAGGATTCACAAGAAATGATTAAGGAAATAAAGAAAATATCTGAAGGTGTAGTTTTAAGAAATATTTCAGAAAACTATGTTGATTATAATAAAATAAAAACTGAAATAAGAGATGAATTAGATGACTACTTATTCCAAGAAACTGAATGTAAACCTATGATTATTGCTGTAATTCAAGAAGTATAATAAAAAACATTAGAATAATTCTAATGTTTTTATATTGTTATATATTCCCTAGATAATATTCTTTTATCAGAAACATATTCCATAATAAAATGATTATCTTTCTTACATATAATTATTCCAATAGTTTTATCTTGA
>CACZPQ010000033.1 GCA_902783185.1 uncultured Erysipelotrichaceae bacterium | reverse complement strand
TTAAATTATAAAACCCCAATTGAGTATAGAACTCAATTAGGGTTCAAATAGTTCTTTTTTACTGTCTACTTTTTATTGACAAGTTCAACCTTTAAGTCGTTCTTATTTCTAAATATGTTTTTTTATAAAATCCACAATTGTATTCCAATATAATGAAGGGTTAACATCTGCTGAAACAGCATGTTCTGCACCTTCAATTACTAATTTTTCTTTTTCACATGATGCTGTATCATATAATTTATCTAACATGTTATATGGAACAAAAGTATCAGCGCTTCCATGGATAAACAATGTAGGCGTTTTAGATTTTTTTATTTGTTCTATACTTGATGCGTCATATAAATTGTAATTAGACTTTATTTTTGTTATAAAATTTGCTGAATTTAAGATTGGTTTAGGTGGTAAATGAAATAAATTTTCTATTTTATTTGTAAAAATATCAATAACTGATGTATAACCACAATCTTCTATTGCTAATTTAACATTGCTTGGAAGTTGTTCTCCTGTTGTCATCATTACAGTAGCAGCACCCATAGATACACCAAACAATATAATTTTGCAATTTGTATCTTTTTTTACAAGATAATTTATCCAGTCTATAATGTCTAATCTATCATGCCAACCAAATCCAATATAGTTTCCTTCAGACAATCCTGAACTTCTTAGATCAACTAATAAAACATTAGAACCAATTTCCTTATACTTTTCAGCATATTTTTCCATTTCAATACCTGCTTTTGTATATCCATGTATAACTATTGTCCAAATGTTAGTTTTTTTATTTGCTTCTATTTCGTATGCATGTAGTTTTAAATTACCATAGTTTGTTGATGTAATATATATATCTTTTGAATTTTTCTTTAACCATTCTTTTCTTCGATTCATTTCTTCTTCAGGTATATTTCCTATTTTCAAAATTGATTTATCAGAATTTGGATTAATAGCCATGTTATAAAAATAATATCCAATGATTAAATATCCTAATCCTAGAATTAAAACTAATATAACCATTAATATAATTATTATATTATTCATAACTACCACCTCAACAAATTATTATTTATTTTAAAAATTATATAATAAAAAACTGATAAATACAATTCTTTATCAGTTTTATAATTCATATAAATTATGATTTCTTTTTAATTATATTTTTAGTTTTACTAATTTGTTTTTTTAAAGATTCATTAGTATTTTTTATTTGTTTTTTAACAGTATCATTAGTATCTTTTAATTGTTTAATTACTTTTTCATTCTTTTTATCAGTTATATCCGCATTTTTATTTTTATTCTTTTTGCCTATTTTAATAATAACTATAGTTGAATATATAAAATCAATCATACCTAATGAAAATACCACTATACTAAGTGCATATAATGAATTACTTTCCATTGAGTTTACAAAGTTATAAAAGAATGGATAAATATATAGATAAGCTAATGTTCCAATAATACCAAAAGGTATTAATGTCTCTAAAGCTATTCTTCCTTGAATGTTATATTTAAAATTTTTATGTTCATAGTTCCATAATTTAATATTAAATAATTTTTCTAGAATTAAACTTCCAAAATATTCAATAAAGGCAAATGAAAATATACATGCAATAAATAATATTATTATATTATTTTCAAAAAAATGAAGAATAAATAATAAAAGTAAACCACCGAATCCATATACTGGACAAAATGGTCCCACTAAATATCCACGGTTAGTTTTGGTTTTAGTTATAAATAATGCAAATAATTCTTCACCAACCCATCCAAAAAATGAAATTATCGCAAATATCATAAAGTATTTACAAACTTCAAACATAAAAATTCACCTACTATTAATATTAGTAATATCAAGCAATTTATACTTCTAACTAATACTATATTAATTTTACAAATATTAATATGTATTGTCAAGATAACACTATGTTAATAAAATAACTAATTCAATTTATTTTCTTTTATTTGTTTGATATAATATTATTAGGAAAGGAATGACACGATATGGGACTATTTAGTAGTATAAAAAATATCTTTAGTAAGAAAAAAGAAATTGAAGAAATAGAAGTAGATGAAGTTCAACAACAAGAAATTGAACAAGTTGAAGAGTTTAAAGAAGATATTGAACCAGAACTTGTTGAAGAAGAAAAAGAACAAGTTGAAAAACCTAAAAAAGAAAAAGTAAAGAAAGATAAGAAAGTTAGTAAAGAAGTAATTGAAGAAAAAGAAATAATTGAAAAATATGATAAGGGATTAGAAAAATCAAGAAAAGAATTTGTGTCTAATTTATCTATGCTTGGTATTAAATATACAAAAGTAAGTGATGAATATTTTGATGAATTAGAACAAATACTTATAATGGCAGATATTGGTGTTAATACTGTATTTGAATTTTTAGATAGATTAAAAAAACGTGTAAAACAAGAAAATATTGTTGATACTAAATACTTAAATGAAGTAATTGTTGATGAATTATTTATTATTTATGTTAATGGTGAATCTTTATCTGATAAAATAAACATTCAAGAAGATGGACCAACAGTTATTTTAATGGTTGGGGTTAATGGAGTTGGAAAAACTACAACTATTGCAAAACTTGCTAATAAATATCATAGTTTAGGAAAAAAAGTAATGATGATTGCAGGGGATACATTTAGAGCAGGTGCTGTTGAACAACTTAAAATATGGGCAGATAGAACTGAGTCATTATTTTATGGTAAGGATAATATAGATCCAGCTGGAGTTATTTATGATGGATTAGAGATGGCTCGTCAAGAAAAATGTGATATTGTTTTAGTTGATACAGCAGGAAGATTACAAAATAAAGTTAATTTAATGAATGAACTTGAAAAAATTAATAAGGTAATAAATAAAATTATTCCAGGTGCACCACATGAAACACTATTAGTAATAGATGCATCAACGGGTCAAAATGGAATATTACAAGCAAAAGCATTCAAAGAAATTACAAATATAACTGGTATAGTATTAACTAAGATGGATGGTACAGCTAAAGGTGGTATAGTTCTTGCTATTAAAGAAGATGTTGGACTTCCAGTTAAGTTTATTGGTTTAGGCGAAAAAATGGATGATTTAGAGACATTTGATATAGAAAATTATATTTATGGTTTATTTAAGGATTTGATAAATGATGGAAATGAATAGAGTATATTTAAATGATTTGTATGATTTATATAGTATTTTATTAAATGAACATGAAAAATTAATATTTGAAGATTATTATCAAAATGATTTATCATTATCAGAAATTGCTGATAATAATAATGTAACAAGAAATGCTATACATAAAAGTATAAAGACAGTTGAAAATAAATTAATAGATTATGAAAATAAATTAAAACTTTATGAAAAGAAAAATAAGATATTAAAAGCAATAGATGATAATGATATTAATACTATAAGGGAGATACTATAATGATAGATTTATTAAAATTAAAAGTACTATTAAATAAACTTAAGAATTATCAATCTAGAATGGACGCAGTATATGAAACTAAAGAAATGCTTAATAGTATAAAATTAACGGGTTATAATTATGATTTAGATAGTAGAATTAGATATTTAGATAATAATAATATAAAAGTAAAATATAAAGGTTTATAGGAGGAAAATATGAAGGGAAAGTTAATTGTTATTGAAGGAAATGATTGTTCTGGAAAAGAAACACAAAGTCAACTTCTTTTACAAAGATTATTAAGAGAAGGTAAAAAAGTGGAAAAATTATCTTTTCCTGATTATGATAGTCCTACAGGTAAAATAGTTGGTGGACCATATCTTGGTAAAGAAAACATATCAAATAGTTATTTTGAAGAAGGAGCAACAGCTGTTGATCCTAAGGTTGCAGCTTTATATTATGCTGCAGATAGAAGATATGCACTTCCTAAAATTAAAAAATTAATAGATAATGGATATTATGTAATATTAGATAGATATGTTGAATCTAATATGGCTCATCAAGGGTGCAAAATTAATAATAAAGAGGAAAGATTAAAACTATATGATTGGTTTGAAGTTTTAGAATATGATCTTTTAGAACTTCCAAGACCTGATCTTACTATTTTTCTTCATATGCCATTAAAAAAAGTATTAGAATTAAAAAAGGGAAGAATGTATAGCGATGATCATGAAAGTTCAATTAGTTATCTTAAAACAAGTGAAGAAGCTTATCTTGAATTAGTTGAAATAAAAAAATATAAATTAATCGAATGCTTGGAAAAAGATCGTCTTCGTGATATATTAGATATACATGAAGAAATATATAATATTGTAATAAAGGAGGTATAACAAATGTTTGATTATCTTGGTGATAAAATCTCAAATGCAATGAAGAATATTAAAGGTATGGGACGCATTACTGAAGAAAATATACAAGACGCCATGAAAGAAATAAGAATGGCTCTTTTGGAGGCTGATGTTAACTATACTGTTGTTAAAGAATTTACTAATAATGTTAAAGAACAAGCTTTAGGTTTAGATGTATCTAAAAGTATTAATCCAGATGAATTATTTATAAAAATAGTTAGAGATGAATTAATTAAATTATTAGGTGAAACTCAGGTTCCTTTAGAAACAAATAAGAAACCAACAATTTTAATGCTTGTGGGTTTACAAGGTAGTGGTAAAACAACAACAGCTGGTAAATTAGCATTGTATTTAAGAAAAAAGCATGCAAAAAATCCTTTACTAGTTGCATGTGATATTTATAGACCTGCTGCTATTGATCAGTTAAAACAAATAGGTAAAGAAATTAATATTGAAGTATTTGATAAAGGTACTCAAGAAGTAAATAAAACTGTTAAAGAAGCCCTAGATTATGCTAAAGAAAATAAGAATGATTATATTATCATAGATACTGCGGGTAGACTTCAAATAGATGAAGAATTAATGAATGAGTTAAAATCTATTGAAGATAACTATAATCCTGATGAAGTTATATTAGTGATTGATGCAATGATGGGTCAAGATGCTATTAATGTTATAAATGGATTTAATGATAAATTAACATTAACTGGTTGTATATTAACTAAGTTAGATGGAAATACAAAGGGTGGTGTTGCACTATCTGTAAGACACCTAACAAATGTTCCAATTAAATTTATTGGTGATAGTGAAAAAATGGATGGTTTAACATCTTTTGATCCAAAACGAATGGCTGAAAGAATCCTTGATATGGGTGATATCATATCAATTGCTGAAAAAGTAGAATCGATTGTTGATGAAGAAGATGCTAAAAAAGAAGCAATAAAGATGAAAAAAGGAACATACAACTTAGAAGATTTTTTAAATAATTTAAAGCAAATAAAAAAATTAGGACCTTTAGAAAAAATAATTGGAATGCTTCCTCAAGCAAGACAAATGGGACTTAATAATATTAGTATTAATCCAAAAGATTTAGCTCATATTGAAGCAATTATTCTTTCTATGACTCCATATGAAAGAGAGCATCCAGAAATTTTAAAAGCATCTAGAAAACAAAGAATTGCTGCTGGTTCAGGAAGAACTGTTGAAGAAATTAATCGATTATTAAAACAATTTGAACAAATGAAAACTATGATGAAACAAATTAGTAATGGAAATATGAAAATGCCTTTTTAAGGCATTTTTATATTGACAGTATGTACTTAATAAAGTACAATTACTTTAGGAGGGATAAGAGATGAAAAAAGTGAGTGAAAAAAAATTTATAGAAAAGGAGAAGGTATTAGCTGATTTAGAATACAATTTAGTTTGTGATTTTTTAAAACTAAGAAAAGATCATAACTTAACTCAACAAGCATTTGCTGATATGTCAGGTACTGTTAGAGAAACTATTGCTAAAATAGAAACACAAGTT
>CACZPQ010000032.1 GCA_902783185.1 uncultured Erysipelotrichaceae bacterium | reverse complement strand
TAAAGATAAAGCATTAAGACAAATAAAACTAAAACAAAATAAAAATACTTATATAAAGAAAGTAAGTATAGTTTTATCATGCTTTATACTTTTAATTGGAATAATGTATTTTACATTTGCTAAGTTTGAACAAAACAGTGAAGAATATACATTAATTAATGGAAAAGTTAAATATGGTGGAAGTGGAGATGTAACATTATCATATGTTGTTGATGGAGTATCACAAAATATTCCACCAGCAAAAGGAACGGGATATAAAGTAAAAAATGTTGATTGTACCAATGCGGATGGTACTTGGGATAAAAACGGTTGGGGATTGTATGTTAATAATATAATTGGCAAAGCGAAGTGTAATATAGAATTTGAATTAATAACAGGAATAGAAGTTACAATTTACAGTGCTGCCGAAGATGAAATATACTATTTAGATGGAGAAGAAAAAGTAACACTTGGATCTACGGATTTGTCAGGAAAATTAGAGAATGTAGTATTACCTGAAGGCAACATTACATTATACTCTACTAAAGTAAAAGACCCAGATAATAATTCTGAACAATATAATAAAAATTTTACTATAGATTTAAACACTGAAATAATATATTTAATGCCTGTTGACGATTGCTTATATTGGTATGGCTATATGGGAACAAATACTAATAATTTTAATAATTCAATAAATAGAATAAGTTATGGTGATGGATCTATATCTATTAATGAAATTAAAAATACTAATAATTATACATTAAGCATACAAGAATCTAGTTCTGGATATGGTCAATATGCAAAAAGAATTAATGAAAATGGTATAGATATTGGAAATTTTTCTAATATTCACGTATTATATGAATATAGTTATTCTCAACTATACGCATATATTCAATTAACAAGTAATCCTGTTTCTAAATTAACATATGTATCAAATGGTACATATGGACCAAATACCACTCCTAGTTCAATTAGAAATATATCATTATCAAGAAATATAAAAACCGTAACAAACGATGTTTCTCAATTGTCAGGTGATGTATATATTTATTTAAGTGGTAATATTAATGTAAATGGATTATATACTTTGTATGCTCTTTGGCTCGAATAAAAAATTAGTGTAAAATTTATGTATAATTAATTACATTGTTTAATAATAGTGGTATAATTAAAAAGAGCCAGGTGGTTCTCATATGAGAATCACCTTTTTTGTTGTTTAAAGGAGGTATGTATAATGACAAAATATGTTTTCGTTACTGGTGGAGTTGTTTCTGGTCTTGGAAAAGGAATAACTGCATCATCATTAGCTTTATTATTAAAAGCAAGAGGATATAAAGTATTTATGCAAAAATTCGATCCATATTTTAATGTGGACCCTGGAACTATGAATCCCATTCAACATGGAGAGGTTTTTGTAACTTATGATGGTTGTGAAACTGATTTAGACCTAGGTCACTATGAAAGATTTATAGATGAAGAATTAAATTATACTTCAAATATAACAAGTGGAAAAATATATAAAAATGTAATTGAAAAAGAAAGAAAAGGAGATTATTTAGGTGCTACAGTTCAATTAGTTCCACATATTACTAATGAAATAAAAAATAAAGTATATGAGGCTGGTGTTTCATCTAATGCAGATATAGTAATTACTGAAGTTGGTGGAACAGTAGGTGATATAGAGTCCCTTGCTTTTCTTGAAGCTTTAAGACAAATTCAAATGGAAAAAGGTAAAGAAAACACATTCTTTATTCATACTACCTTAATTCCATATATTTATGGATCTAATGAATTAAAAACAAAGCCTACTCAAAATAGTGTTAAAGATTTAAGAAATTTAGGAATTTCACCAGATGCGCTAGCTTGTCGTACACCTTTTAATACAAGTGATAGTATTAAAGAAAAACTTGCATTGTTTTGTAATGTTAATAAAGAAAATATAATTGATGAAATTGATGAAAAAAATATATATCGTATTCCTCTTCATTTATATGATCAACATATAGATGAAATAATACTAAAACAATTTAAACTAAAAGTTAATAAAGCTAATATTAAATATTGGGAAGATATAGTAAATATTATGGAAAACTTAAAAGATGAAATTGAAATTGCTTTAGTAGGAAAGTATACTGAACTTCATGATGCTTACCTTAGTGTTATGGAAGCTCTTCATCACGCAGGTTATAAATATAATGTAAAAGTTAATATAAAATGGGTGGATTCTGAAGAATTAGAAAATGATAATGTTAATTTAGATAAAGTCTTTAAGAACTCTAAAGGTATAATTGTTCCAGGTGGTTTTGGATCTCGTGGAATTGAAGGAATGATTAAAGCTATTACTTATGCTCGTGAGAATAAAGTGCCATACTTAGGTATATGTTTAGGTATGCAACTAGCATGTATTGAATTTGCAAGAAATGTATGTAAGTTAGAAGATGCTTCATCTACTGAATTTAATGCACTATGTAAAAATCCAATAATAGATTTAATGGATGATCAAAAAGGTATATTAAATATGGGTGGTACTTTAAGACTTGGTAATTATGAATGTACATTAAAAAAAGGTACATTAGCATATGATGATTATAAAGAAAAGAAAATACTAGAAAGACATAGACATAGATATGAATTTAATAATAAATATAAAGATATTATCGAAGAAAATGGAATGGTAATATCAGGCATTAATGAAGTAGCTGATTTAGTTGAAATTGTTGAAATACCAAAACATCCACACTTTATTGGTGTACAATTTCACCCAGAATTTAAATCACGTCCTAATAGACCAGAAGGAGTATTTGCTTCCTTTATAAAGGCAGCAACAAAGAAAAAATAGATTGATATCTATTTTTTACGTGTTATAATATCTTTCATGGAGGTTTTGTATATGAGATATAACAAAAATATTCCAGAATATAATACTTATATTGAAACTTTAAAAAAAGAAACTGAAATACAAAAAAGATATTATAGAGAAATAGGTATTACAAGAAATAAAATTAAAAAAACGGAAAAAGAAATATTTAATGGAGTATCTGATGAAACATCAAAAAGATTACAAAAATTAATTGGTTATTATAATCAAGATTTAGATAAGTATTCTAATGAAATACAAAACTCTAGAGCTAGACAAAAATTTATTGAACAAAAACTATGCAATCATGATTTTGGTCTTGTTACAAATGAATATATAGATGATGATGGTAAAAAATATCAAAGTGGGTTTTGCCTTGAATGTGATCAAGAATTTAATGATGTGGAAGGACAAATATTTATTCATAGTATTTATATGAATAAATCTATAAACTTAATGTCATTTGATAGTTATAAAAGAAAACTTTCTGAATATAAGAAAATAAGTTTATATGCTCAAAATGATTATGATTATACAATAGGTGAAAATATAGTTAATGCAATGATGGTAGATAAAAAAAGAAAAGTAGATAAATAATCTACTTTTTGTTATAATTTAATTAAGGGAGGATTTAATATGCCAAGATTAATAATACCAGAAAAACAAAATAATGACTTTAGAATAAGTAGTGTTAATAATGATAAATCTATAGAGTACAAAAAAATATGTGAAGAAGCAGATAAAAGAATTAGAGAATATCATAAAAAATTAGCAGCAAGTTATATTCATGCTCAAAACTTTGTTGCTAGAAAAAGAACGTTAAAGAAAAAGTGATTTTATGCAAGTACAATTAGGAGATTATATAATTGATGTTGAAATAGAATATAAGAATAATAAAAACTTATATGCTAGGTTTAATGATGATTTAAAACTTCATATTACTTGTAATAGATTATTTACTAATAATCAAATATTAAAGTTTATTAGGGAAAAAGAAAAGCAATTATTAAAAATGTATGAAAGAGCCTTAAAAGAACATGATAATAATAATTTTTATTATTATTTAGGAGATAAATATATTATTGTATATGATGAAACAATAAAAAAAGTATTCATAGATGATAATATGATCTTTGTTAAAGATAAAAAGATGTTAGATAAATTTACTAAAGAAAAGATAATAACTGTATTTCAAGAAAGATTAGATAAATGTGCATTAACATTTGATAATTTACCTAAGTATTACCTAAAAGTTAGAAGAATGAAAACAAGATGGGGAGTAAATAATCGTGGTAATAATACAATTACATTAAATACTGAATTAATAAAAAAAGATGTAAGTTTAATAGATTATGTTTGTGTACATGAATTATGTCATTTTTTAGAGGCTAATCATAGTGATAGATTTTGGTACCAAGTATCATTAAGATATCCAAATTATAAAAGAGCAAGAAAGATGTTAAGGGAGGTATAGCAATGGATTTAATAACTTCATTACAAAATAACAAAATAAAAGAGTTAAATAAATTAAATGAAAAAAAATATCGTGATGAAACTAATTTATTCTTAGTTGAAGGTGATCATTTAGTGAATGAAGCTTATAAAACTAATCAATTAGTGGAAGTGTTAGCAACACAATCTTTTAAAGAAGAAATAGATGTACCTATAACTTATATTAGTGATGATGTAATGAAAAAATTATCAAATATGCAATCTCCATCCAATGTAATAGGTGTATGTAAAAAATTTAAACCAATTGGATATGGAAAAAGAATTATAATATTAGATAATTTACAAGATCCAGGTAATTTAGGTACTATTATTCGTAGTGCATCTTCATTTAATTTTGATACGATAGTATTAAGTGAAATATCAGTTGATTTATATAATGATAAAGTAATTAGAGCATCTGAGGGAATGATATTTCATACAAATGTAATTAGATGTAATATAAAAGAATTTGTTAAAGAATTAAAAAGTAATAATTATAAGGTATATACCACTGATGTAAATGGTGGTGAAATAGTTAGTGAAGTTGATTATAAAACAAAAGTTGCTATAATAATTGGTAGTGAAGGTGCTGGAGTGGGCAGTGTTAAAGAACTTGCTGATAAGACAATTTATATTCCAATGAATAAAAGATGTGAAAGTTTAAATGCGTCTGTTGCTGCATCTATAATTATGTATGAGGTAAGTAAAAGCGATTATGAATAATTATGTTAAGTTAGGAAAAATAGTTAATACTCATGGTATTAAAGGTGAACTTAGAATATTAAGTGATTTTGATAAAAAAGAATTAGTATTTAAAAATGGTTTTAATATATACATAGGTGATACATATATAAAAGAAACTATTAATACTTATAGAGTACATAAAACATTTGATATGATTACTTTAAATGGTTATTCTAATATTAATGAAGTATTAAAATATAAAGGATTAGATGTATATATAAATAGAGATGAATTAAATTTAAATAAAGATGAATATATTATGTCTGATTTAATAGATATGGATATTATTGAAGATAATAAAATACTTGGAAAAGTAAAAGACTTTGTGTATAATAAGCCTAATACTTTATTAGTTATTGAAGGAACATCTAAGTTTTATATACCGTTAGTTGATGAATATATAATTAAAGTAGATTTAAATAATAAACAAATAATAACTAAAAATGTTAAGGATTTGATTATATGAAAATAGATATATTAACATTATTTCCAAATATGTTTAATGATATATTTAATGAATCAATTATAAAAAGAGCAAAGGATAATAAACTTGTTGATATTAATATAATTGATTTTAGAGAGTACTCAAAAGATCCACATAAGAAGGTAGATGATACCCCTTTTGGTGGAGGTGCAGGTATGGTTCTTACATGCCAACCTATATTTGATGCTGTTAATAGTTTAAAAAAAGAAAATACAAAAGTTATTTTATTAACTCCATCAGGTAAAGTGTATAAACAAAAGTTAGCATATGATTTATCTAAGGAAGAACACTTAATAATTATATGTGGTCATTATGAGGGATTTGATGAAAGAATAAGAACTCTTGCTGATATTGAAATATCTATTGGAGATTATATTTTAACAGGTGGTGAAATAGCAGCTTGTGTTTTAGTAGATAGTATTACAAGATTAATTCCTGGTGTTATAAATGAAGATAGTCATATAAATGATTCTTTTAATGATAGTTATTTACTAGATTATCCTACATATACAAAACCAAGAATTTATGATGGTTTAGAAGTTCCAGAGATATTAATATCTGGAGATCATAAAAAAATAGATGAATGGAGAAAGCAAAAACAAATAGAAATCACAAAAGAGTTAAGACCTGATCTATTAGAAATAGGTGAAGTAAATGAAATATGCAATAAAGAAGAGAAATAAAGTATATGATGTTATTGAAATTGAATATCCATTCAAAGGTTTTAAATTTAAAACAAAAAATGAAGATATAGACTCTATTAATGTTATTAATGAAAAAATGATTGATAGTGTACTTACTAATAAAATTAATAAAATGTTTAATAGACTATTAATGATAGTAAATGATGCATTTAATAGTGATGATAATCCTGAAGGTACAACAATTGCTTTAGATGAAATAGAAATGGTTAGAAATTATATTAATAATAAATATGCTAAATATTTAAAAAAAGAAAAAGAAGAATTATACTTAAAGAAATTAGAATTAATCGAAGAAGAAATGAGATTTAAATATTATGCATATCAAGATACTTTTATTGAAAATAAAGGTAAAGGTAGATAAATATAAAGTTTTACTTTATATTTTTTATATTTTTTATTATAATAAGAAACCAGGTGATTAGTATGTCTTCATATAGTAGTGATATAGCTCCAAAATTATTGAAATTATTAAATCATACAAGTGATATGTTTATTAAACCTATAATTAATTATTATATTAAAAAATCAATTAAATCTTCATATGATAAGAATTGTGAAACTGATACTATTGGATTTGATTCTGATTATAATAATGTATATCCAGATATTACTGAATTAGATGAAATAGAGGGTATTATAATTCCTAATAATCATTTATGGTATGGTTTTATTCCTAAAAATATTAAGATAGTATATTCTTTTATGTTATCTAATTATGCTGCATCTAATAATGGATATTATTATTATTTAGATAATTATAGTTATTTATATGAATTTGCAAAATATATAAAAGATAAAAAAGTAGTAGGAGACTATTCATTCTTATTTTATGTATATAGATTTATTAATAATTATTATTCAACTTTAAATGAACCCTTACATAGAGAAAATATGCATCATTTAATATATAATACGGATGGAATATTTTATAAACCTATAAAAGAACATAGTATTACAGATTTTAAAGGTAATGGTTCTGCTATGTGTAGTGAATATTCTGCAATGTTTCAAAATATATTAAGTGTATTTGGATATGAATCTATATATATTCATGGAGAATATGGAAAATCTAATAGTGGTATTTGTCATGCATTTAATATGATTATAATAGATGATGCATACACTTTGGCGGATTTATCTATACCTATAGAGTATTATAATTTTTGTAATAGTGATATAAGAAAACTTCCATTTTTAATAAGTATGACAGATTTAACAGATGAAGAATTAGATATCTTTTTATCTGGAGAATCTGAATTGGAATTAGATGATCTTGAAGCATATCTTATAAATAACGAAGTATATACTTTTAGTAAAACTAATAAAAGAATATATAGAGCTGATGCTGATATAAATAATTAATAAAACTTTACAAAAATAAAGATATTGTGTTATAATTAACATGCAGATTTAAGTGGACATCAAATGCCCGCTTTTATTAATGCTTTAAGGATGGTGATAAATGTGAATGAAAAGTTAGATACTATTAAAAATAGTATTAAACCAGAAATGGATAAGTTAGATATTGAAATAACTAATATTACTTATCGTAATGAAGGTAAATACAATTTTTTAGAAATTGAACTTGATAAAATGGGTGGTATTGATTTAAACACTATTGTTGAAGCAACTAATATAATTAATCCAATTATAGATAAATTAGATATAATTGATGATAGTTATATTTTAGATATTGTTAGTAAAGAAAGAGGTAATTAAGAAAATGAACGGAGAAGAATTTTTAAAAGCTTTAGATTTAATATCTAAGGAAAAAAATGTATCAAAAGATATTATTATTGAAGGGATGAAACAAGCATTATCTACTGCATATAGAAAGAATAATGCTAAAACTAATGTTAGAGTAGATTTTAATGAGGATACTGGAGAATTTAAATTAATGTCATATCAAGTAGTAGTTGATAAGTATTTAGAACCTACATATGAATATGATGATGAAGGAAAAGAAATTGAAATACCACCAGAAATTCCTTTGGATACTCAAATCTTATTAGAGGATGCTCAAAAGATTGTTCCTGATATTAAAGTAGGAGAAACAATTGAAAAAGAAGTTACTCCAGCAGATTTTGGACGTGTTGCTGCAGGTGCTGCTAAACAAGTTATTACTCAAAGAATGAGAGAAGCAGAAAAAGATGTAGTTATGTCTGAGTTTAGTGATAAACAAGATGAAATGATGGTTGGTCTTTTAGCTATGGAAGATCAAAGAAATTATTATGTTGATTTAGGTAGTGCTAGAGGTATTTTACCTAAAAAAGATATGATTCCTGGTGAAGTAGTTAAAATGGGTTCTAGTATTAAAGTATATATTACTAAAGTTGAAGCCGGAACTAAAGGACCACTTATTCTATTATCTAGAAAACATTCTGGTTTTATAAAAAGATTATTTGAAGCAGAAATTCCAGAAATTAATGATGGAACAATAATGATTGCTGGTGTTGCAAGAGAAGCAGGTTATAGATCTAAAGTTGCTGTATATTCAACTAATGAAAATATTGAGGCAATTGGTTCTTGTATTGGAGCTAAAGGATCAAGAATAGCAAATATATTAAAAGAATTAAATGGTGAAAAAATTGATTTAGTTCAATATAGCGAAGATCCAATTGAATATATTAAAAATGCACTTAGTCCTGCTAAAGATGCAATTGTATCAATTACAGATGAAAAAGAGAAAAAAGCTTTAGCAATAGTAAATCAAGATAATCTATCATTAGCTATTGGTAAGAAGGGTATGAATGTTAGATTAGCATCAAGATTAACAAAGTATAATATTGATGTTAAAACTATGGATCAAATAAACGAAGAAGCAAATAAATAAGGTGTTTTATGAGAGATTTATTTGATGAAATGAATATTGTTTTAAATTCACTATATGAAGGTGCAAGAATAATTGATGTTCCAAAAGAAAAGAGAGTAACTAAAGAATCTTTACAGAACTTAAGAAGTAAGTTAGAATTTGCAATTAAAGAGAATAACAATAAACAATATTTAAGTTTAAAAAAAGCAAAAGATTCTAAATGTTTATAGAATAAAGGTGAAAAATATGAAAAATATTCCAGAAAGAATGTGTGTTGTAACACGAGAAAAAACTGAAAAGAGAAAATTACTTAGAATTGTTAAGGATAAAGAAGGTAATATTTCAGTTGATGAAACTGGAAAGAAAAATGGAAAAGGAGCATATATTACTAAAGATTTAAATGTTTTAGAAACTGCTAAGAAGAATAAAGTATTAGAAAGAGTTTTTGAAATAGGTAATTTAGATAATATATATGATGAAATAGAAAAAATAATAAAATAAGAAAGGGTGATAACATATGATGAGTGTAAGAGAATATGCACAAGATACTGGAAGTAATGTCGCAGAAATTCTAAAGAAGTGTCAAGAATTAGGTATCAATGTTAAATCTGGTGATGATGATTTATCTGAAGATGATATAGTAATGCTTGATAATGCAACTAACTTAATATCTACTGATGAAGAAACATCTTATGAAGATGAAGATGAATTAGATGAAGCAGTCGAAGATATTATGGAAAGTAATAATTTAGAAAAGAAATATAAGGAAGAAAGTACAAAACCTAAAAAGATTACAAAACCACATCAAGAAACTAATATGAAGAAAAATGAATATTTAAAGTCTCGTAAGGAAATGTACAAGAATAAAGAAAAATTACAAAACAATGAAGAAGATAAGTCTATCGTTTTATATCATGATAATATGACAGTAAAAGAATTATCTGATGAATTAGATTGTTCACCAGCGGCTTTAATTACTAAATTAATGGCTAATGGTGTAATGGTTAATATGACTATGCCTGTTTCTTTTGAAGCTGCAGAAATTGTAGCACTTGATTATGGTAAAACACTTAAAAAAGATACTACTCAAGATATTTCTAATTTTGAGGAGTATGAAGTAATAGATAAAGAAGAAGATTTAGTACATCGTCCACCAGTAATTACAATTATGGGACATGTAGATCATGGTAAAACAACTCTTTTAGATACAATTAGAAATTCTAAAATAGTTGATTCTGAATCAGGTGGAATAACCCAAGCAATTGGTGCATACCAAGTTGAATATAATAATGAATTAATGACATTTATTGATACTCCTGGTCATGCTGCATTTACTGAAATGAGAGCAAGAGGAGCAAGTGTAACTGATATAGTTATTATAATTGTAGCTGCAGATGATGGTGTAATGCCACAAACTAAAGAAGCTGTAGATCATGCATTAGCTGCTGGTGTTCCAATAATTGTTGCTGTAAATAAGATTGATAAACCAGATGCTAAACCAGATAAAATTATGGAAGAAATGGCTGCAATTGGTATAACTCCAGAAGAATGGTCTGGTAAATATCCATTTGTTAAGTTATCAGCTAAAACTGGTGAAAATTTAGAAGAATTATTTGCAACTATTTTAGCAACTGCTGAAATGTTAGATTTAAAAGCAAATCCTAATCGTTATGCTTTAGGTTCAGTTATTGAGTCTAAGTTAGATAAACATGTTGGTGGTGTTGCATCTATATTAATTCAAAATGGTACATTAAGAATTGGAGACCCAGTTGTTGTAGGTACTGTTTATGGTAAAGTTAGAACAATGAAAAATGACATGGGACAATCTATTGTTAGTGCTGGACCATCAACACCTGTTGAAATAACAGGACTATCATCTAATCCACAAGCTGGTGATAAATTCATGTCATTTGAATCAGAAAGTGAAGCAAAATCTGTTGCTGAAAAAAGAGCGCTACAAGAACGTGATCAAAAATTCAAAGCAAAAGCATTATCTCTTGATTCATTATTTGAAGCAATTGATGGTGGTCAAAAAGAAATTAATGTTGTCTTAAAAACAGATGTTAGAGGTTCTGAAGAAGCTGTTAAAAATGCTTTAGAAAAAATTGATGTTGAAGGTGTTAAGGTTAAGGTAATTAGATCTGATATTGGTAATATTACTGAAAGTGATGTAGTATTAGCCAATGCATCTAATGCAATTATTATTGGATTTAATGTTGCCCCAACTACATTAACAAAGGATTTAGCTGCTAGTAAAAATGTTGAAATAAGATTATATACAATTATTTATAAAGTAGTTGAAGATATGGAAAGTGCTATGAAAGGTATGTTAGATCCAGAATTTGAAGAACAAATACTTGGTAATGCAGAAGTAAGAAAAATATTTACATTCTCTAAAGTAGGTAAAATTGCTGGTTCATATGTTACTGAAGGTCTAATTAAATCTAGTGCTCAAATAAGAGTAATTAGAGATGGTATAGTTTTACATGATGGTAAGATTAATGCATTACAAAGAGGAAAAGATAGTGTTAAAGAAGTTAAAAAGGGATTTGAATGTGGTATAACTCTAGAAAACTATAGTGACTTTAAAGAAGGAGACATCTTAGAATGCTATGAAATGGTAGAGGTTAAAAGATGAATATTGTAAAACAAAAAAGAATTAATTCTGAGATTACTAAATGTTTATCAGAAATAATATTTGAAGAAGCAAGAGATACAATTTTAAAAGATATAACTATTACTGCTTCAGAAGTATCAAATGATTTATCATATTGTAAGGTATATTTTACTTCATTTAATGATGTAGATCACAAAACTATTGAAAAACAAATAAATGATGAAACTGCCAAATTTTTAAGAATGAAATTAGCAGAAAAAATAGAACTTAGAAATACTCCAGAATTAGTATTTAAATATGATGAATCAATTGAATATGGAAATAATATAGAAAATATTATTAATAAGATTCATAATGAAGGAAAATAATGAATTATTTATGAATAATTAAATATAATATTAAAAGATATACTATGATTGACATTTTCGTAAAAATATAGTATATTTAGTTTGCTACTTTGTAGTAGCAATAAATGTTAATCGCTTCCGGATGGTGCGAGTAATAAATGATTCCGGTTGAGAAATGTTAATCGCTTCCGGATGGTGCGAGCAATAAATTATTCCGGTTGAAAATGTGAAAAACTTCATCATTTTGATGGAGTTTTCATTTGTTATATGATATTATCAATTTAAGGAGATGATTTCATTGGAAGTTCAAACTGGTTATCTATATCACATTAAAGATGAATTCTTCGATAAAATTAATGATGAAGGAATCATGATAAATCATGAAAATGGTCATTCTAGACCATCATATCTAGCAATTAAGGACAAAGAAATTTTGTGGTTCATTCCATTAAGTACAAAAGTTGAGAAATATAAAAAAATAATAAAACAAAAAGAAAAAAAGTATGGTTCATGCAAAACTATTTTGATCAAAAGAATTGCTGATAAAGATAGTGCAATATTAATACAAAATACTTTTCCTACAATTGAAAAGTATGTTAAAAGTAAACATACTATTGATGGGAAAATAGTTAGAATATCTGATTCTGTCAAAAAAGAAATACTTAATGATTTTAAATATATGTTATCTTTAAAAAAAGAAGGACTTGATTTATTCTTTACAGATATTGATAGCATAAAAGAAAAAATGCTAAAAGAATTAGATAATTAAAAATAATTATATAAAATATAGGGGGGTAAATATGACAAGAGAGGAATTAATCTTTGAATACTTAGGTAAGAAAACTATAAATAATAACTTAGATTATCAAAAAGAAGTAAGTAAAATAGCTTATAAGTTACCTATGGAAGAACAAAGAAGATTATTACCAATAACAAACATAAATGATAACAAAATAATCATAATATCAGATACTCATTATGGTTCTGAACATGAAAATTATAAGTACATTGACTTAGTATATAATTATGCAATTAATAATGGTATTAATTATATTTTGCATGCTGGAGATTTTATGCAAGGTACTGTAAAACCAGTATTACCATCTTGTCAAATAATGGAAAAGCAAATACTTTATGTATTAAATAATTTTCCATATGACCATAGTATAAAAAACTATATATTAATTGGAAACCATGATTATTTTGTGTTTAAAAAAGATGATAATATAATTTCATATTTTGATGAAAGAAATGATATAGAATTTTTAGGTTACAGAAAAGTATATATAAATTGGTGTAATTATTTAATTAGTTTATCACATGAATTAAAAAAGATTAAAGTTGATGTACCTCGTCTTGAATCGTTAATAAAATTTGTTGGACATAGACATGAATTACACATAGAGAATAATACTATTTATGTTCCAACATTAAGTGATGATATTAAGTATTATGATAATAATTATGACAATAATCCTGCCTTTTTAGAAGCAGAGTTATCTGAAGATAATTTAAATATATATAATAATAAAATTATTGATAATAAAGTAAAAAATAAAAAATTAGTATTTGAAAGAAAAACTAATGAAAGGGTAATGATTAAGTGAATGGTGTATTAGTAATTAATAAAAGTAAAGATATGACTTCACGTGATGTAGTAAATATAATAAGTAAAAAATTTAATACAAAAAAAGTAGGCCATAGTGGTACATTAGATCCAATTGCTACTGGTGTTTTAGTTGTGGCTATAGGAAGATGTACTAAACTTATTGATATATTAACATCATCTTATAAAGAATATATAGCAACATTAAAACTAGGAATACAAACCGATACTTTAGATATAACTGGAAATATAATTAATAAAAAAGATTTTGATGTGGATAAAGAGTTAGTTATAAACACTTTAAATTCTTTTTTAGGTAAATCTATTCAAGAAGTTCCAAAATATAGTGCTATTAAAATCAATGGAAAAAAACTATATGAATATGCTAGAAATAATATAGAAATAAATTTACCTAAAAGGGAAATTGATATTAAATCAATTGAATTATTAGATTATAAAAATGATACTATTAAATTTAAATGTGTTGTATCAAAGGGTACATATATAAGAAGTTTAATAAATGATATTGGAATTAAATTAGGGACATATGCTACTATGGTAGATTTATGTAGAACTAAACAAGGAAATTATTCAATTGAAAACTCTTATTCATTAGAGGATTTAAATAATAATAAATATAAGTTATTAACATATAAAGATATATTTAAAAATTATGAAAAGTATGAATTAAATGAAGATGAGTATTTCAAAGTAAAAAATGGTCAAAAAATGCCAATTATTTTTAAAAATGATGAAGTAATATATATTTATAATAATGAATATATTGCCCTATATAAAAAAGAAGGTAATGAAGCTAAAATAAAAATAATGCTATAATGCATTATTTTTTTATATAGTTATATATTCTCTAGATAATATTCTTTCATCTGAAACATATTCCATAATAAAATGATTATCTTTCTTACATATAATTATTCCAATGGTTTTATCTTGATTTATTGTT
>CACZPQ010000031.1 GCA_902783185.1 uncultured Erysipelotrichaceae bacterium | reverse complement strand
TTCAAATTCCTGAATAAGATATAATTTAAATTTAACATCAATCCATGAAGCAAATTCAAAAGCAATATCAGGATGTGCATATGTACCACCATTATTACCACTTTTAGAAATAATACCAATTGCATTTGTTTTTTTAATCCATTTTTGTGGTGACATAACAAATGAGTGAGAACCAGCATTTTTTTCAAACTGGTCGAATTCGACTAGTTAGAAATTATTATTTGTTAATTCTTCCCATACACCTAAAAATTGAATTGTTGATTTATTTCTTAACCAATTTTTAATAATATCAGCATAATTATCCATATTTTTATATTTTGCAATATCTGTTAAGGAAATATAATCAACATTTCCTACTCTCATAATTCCAATTTTATTGTTATTAACAAAGATATCATTTTTTACTAAACTATTTGACATAGTATTACCTCCTTTTCTAATCACAAATTCCAACATTTTTATTCATAATAAAAGGACTAATAATTATAAATAATTAATTAGTCCCTCTACTATTATTATTCTAGGTAAATCCTTGATTTCCTTTTTTTTAAATGAAATTTGTACATTTACTTTACAAAAAAAGTCACTTTTTAGTGACTTATAAAGAAATAAAGGATGGAATAATATGTTTGATAAGGAAGTTAGATGTATAATATTTGTCCTGGATATATAAGATTAGGATTATTACCAATAATATCTTTATTTTTATTATATATATTTTGCCAAGTAGTTTTATATTTTTTAGCAATCTTAGTTAAATTATCACCTTTTTTAACTACATAATAATTATCATTATTATCATATTCTTTACTATATTCTTCTGGATTTATATATCTTCTTGTTATATTATCATATATAGCTAGATGAAGATGAATTCCTGTTGCTAATCCTGTTTTTCCTGTTGTTCCTAACACAGTATTAACATTTACTTTTTGATTTTTCTTAACATCAATTTTATCTAAATGTCCATATACAAATGTTTTATTAATTCTAGGATAATATACTTTAACTATTTTAGCCCCATGAGAGTCTTTTCCAACATATGTAACTGTTCCATTTTCAATTGGATATAATGGTAATTTCCTTCTTAATGTACCATAATCAATTGCTTTATGATTTTTACTATATTTTTGAGTTATATAATGATATTTATTATGAAAAGTTAAATTACTTATTTTACTCAAATAATCACCTCCTTAAAATATATAAAAGAGTATCCATTTAATAATAGATATTATTAGCATTTTAATTAAACTTTTTTGTTCCTCATCTACTATATCTTATGTAATATAAATATAAATAAATAATTAATTAGTCTATAATTAGCACTTAAACTTGACAAGTGCTATTTTAAGTATTATAGTATTTTTAAGAAATGGAGATATGAAATATGAAAAAGAAAGAATTTAAAGCAGAATCTAAAAAATTAATGGATTTAATGATTAATTCAATTTATACAAATAAAGAAATATTTTTAAGAGAAATAATATCTAATGCAAGTGATGCACTAGATAAATTGCATTATGAATCATTAACTAATAAGAGTATGAAAGTAGATCCTAAAAAATTAGATATTATTATTAGTATTGATAAAGATAATAGAAAATTAATTATATCTGATAATGGTATTGGTATGACTAAGGATGAATTAGAAACTAATTTAGGTACTATAGCAAGATCTGGATCTTTAGATTTTAAAGAAAATAATGAAAGTAAAAAGAATATTGATATTATAGGACAATTTGGTGTTGGTTTTTATTCGGCTTTTATGGTAGCTAAAAAGGTTGAGGTAGTATCAAAAGCTTATGGTAGTGATGAAGCTAACATATGGACAAGTGAAGGTGTTGATGGATATCAAATTGAAAGTACTAAAAAAGAAAATAGTGGTACTGATGTCATATTAACTTTAAAAGATGATAATGATGATGAAAACTATTCAAAATTCTTAGAAAACTATGAATTAGAATCTTTAATAAAGAAATATAGTGATTATATTACTTATCCAATTAAAATGACTAAAGATTCTAAAGAGGAAGTTATTAATGATTTAGTTCCTATTTGGAAAAGAAATAAAAAATCTATTAAAGATGAAGAATATAATACATTTTATGCAGATAAGTTTATGGACTATGAACCACCAATAACAAGAATTCATACTTCTGCTGAAGGTACTATTGAATATAATTCATTAATATTTATTCCTTCACATGCTTCATTTGATTTTTATACAAAAGAATATGAAAAAGGATTACAATTATACTCTAATGGAGTATTAATAATGGAAAAATGTCCTGATTTAGTTCCTGATTATTTATCATTTATTAAAGGTGTTGTTGATTCTCCAGACTTACCACTTAATATATCAAGAGAAACAATACAACAAAATAGAGTTTTAAAAACTATTGCTAATTCTATTGAAAATAAAATACTAAAAGAACTTGAGGAATTAAGAGATAATAAAAGAGATGATTATAATAAATTTTTTGAAAGCTTTGGTATGCAATTAAAATATGGTGTATATGCTGATTATGGTATGTATAAAGATAAGATACAAGATTTAATTATGTTTGTATCATCTAAAGATAAAAAATTATCTACATTAAAAGAATATACTGATAGGATGAAAAAGGATCAAAATATTATTTATTATGCTTGTGGAGAAAGTGTAGATAAGGTTGATTTACTTCCTCAAGTAGATGCTGTTAAAGAAAGAGGCTTTGAAGTATTATATTGTACTGATTATGTAGATGAATTTGCTATTAAAATGTTACAAAAGTATAATGATAAAGAATTTAAAAATGTTTGTGATGAGACATTAGAACTTGATTCTAAAGAAGAAGTAGAAGAATTAAATAAAAAGAATGAAAAATCTAAAGACATGTTTAATATAATGAAAGAAGCTATTCCTGAAATTAAAGATATAAGATTTACTAATAAATTAAAAAATCACCCAGTATGTTTATCAACTAGTGGTCCAGTTTCAGTTGAAATGGAAAAAGCAATGAATGCTATTCCAAATGAGGCAGGAATTAAAGCTGAAAAGATACTAGAGATCAATGAAAATCATGAAATTGTTAAAAAGCTAGAAGGATTATATAAAAAAGATAAAGAAGAATTAAAAAAATATGCAAAAGTATTATATGCGCAAAGTTTATTAATCGAAGGTTTATCTATTGAAAATCCAACTGAAATAAGTAATTTAATAGTTGATATTATGTCAAAATAAAATAGGATTAAATAATCCTATTTTTCTATGTAATTACAAGTATAATTATTGTTAGATAATGTACAAGTAATATCATCATATGTAAGAGTTGAACCATCAGAAATAGTTCCTGTTGTAATTGTTTGTTCTACTCCATCTATTTCCATTGTTTCATATGTTTCTTTAAGATATATTTCAGCATCACTTGGTATATCACAAGGAACACTTGTACAATAATTATTATTTATATCATTAAAGAATGTTTCACAAGATATTTCATCATCATCTGAGCCACTCCATTTTCCTTCTTTTAATATACATTTACCTGATAGTGGTATAGATAAAAATTTATATGTTCTTTTCTTAGCATAGTATCCAGTTAAAACTACCCTATTAGCTTTATAATCAAATTTTTTCATATAATTCTTTACAATGTTAGTATAACTATTGGCTTGGGTAACAACATTACTTAATATTTTATCTTTTCCATCATCAATTTTATTAAACCCAAACTTAACTCCAAAATAACCAATTAGTATAATTATTATTACAACAACTATTGATAATATTGCAGCTTTAACACTATCATCTTTTTTTTGTATACTATTATTTTTTTCTTTTTGTTCTTTAAGTATATCTGTCATTATATTTTTCTTACTATCATCTGTATTAAGTATTTCTGTTGCATTATTACTTTCTTCTACTTGATTTAATGGTTCATATATTTTATTAATATTATCATCTTGATTATTAATACTATTAACAAATACAGTTTGTTGTTCGTTATTAGTATTATTTATATTATTGTTTGTAATTGGTGTATTACAAATACTACATGATGTTTGACCATCATTTATTAATGCACCACAATTAGGACAATTTTTCACATTTACCACCTCTATTATATAAATTATAACATATTCTTAAATAATTTTATTATTATTTCAAATTATGTTATAATTATATTATCAAGGGAGGTTTTTATATGGCAAAAACAAATAAAGACGATTTTAATATCAATGATTATAAGGATCAAATAGATAAATATATAAAAGAAAGAGTAGACAAAGAAGCAGCATCTAGTGCTGTTAAATATTATAAAAAAAGATTAAGAAATAAATCTATTATTATATTTATTGAATTTATCATTATAGTAGGTCTAATAACTGCAGGTGTGTTTGGAATGATTCATTTATATAATGATGGATACTTTAGTTATGATATAAAAATTCAAAAGAAAGAAAATCCAGTTAATAATGATGTTGCTCCAGAGAATAAAGATGATAATAAAGTAAAAATTGATGAATTAGTTAATAAATATTCTTATTTATTAGATAATTTAAATATTGATACTAAATGTGAGTATTTATCTGATTATTATAATGGCAATTTATCTAAAGAATTAAAAGAATATTTAGCATATCAATTAATTAATAAAGATTATATTATAACTGATGATAGTTCAAGTTATTTTGATGCCGAACTATTAGGTAGAGCATATAAGGAATTATTTAATGATACTTTAGAGTATAGTGATTTTAAACATAATGGATTTAAATATAAATATATTAAAGCTAAAGATATGTTTATAAGTACATCTTTATCAACAAGTGGAATTAAAATAATTAAAGAAATTACTAATATTGAAGAAAAAGATAATAAGGTAGTTATTACCACTACTGAAGGATATATTAAAGATAATAAATTATATAATGTATTAAATAATAAAGAAATATCTGATTATAAAAAAGAAGATAAGATTTCTAAATATAGTAAAAAGTTAAATGTTGTTAAATATACATTTAATAATAATTACTTAGAAAGTATAAAATAGCATAATGCTATTTTTTCTTTTTAACTAATACTTGCTTTTTTATCATATATTATATTATAATAACTATGTTGTTAACCACTAGGGGCATAATATAATGGTAGTATGACGGTCTCCAAAACCGTTCGTCTGGGTTCGAATCCTTGTGCCCCTGCCAGAGGTAAAATAGTCCGATTTTTCGGGCTTTTTCTATTTTTTTAAAATATATTTTTAATCGATTTATTATATTTTATTTATTTAATTAAGTAGCATATTGATACTTTTTTTGTTTAATAAATATGGTAAAATAGTATATATATAAAATGTTAATAAAACGGGCGAATATTCCAGCAAAAATTGGTAGAGTTAATAGTCTTAATGTCATATGATTGTACATGAAAGAAGGGATGATCATGGAGATCGGAAAGAAGATTATGGAGTTGAGAAAGAAAAGTGGACTTTCTCAAGAAGAATTAGCTGAAAGAGTAGGAGTTGCAAGGCAAACTATTTCCAAGTGGGAATTAGGTGAAACTTCACCTGATTTAAAACAATCAAAAGAATTATCTAAAATATTTAAAGTAAGTCTAGATGAATTAACAGATAATAATATTAAAGATATTCTAGTAGAAAAAACATCTAATACAGAAAAACTAGCAGGATTAATACTAAGATTAATGAAATTTATAGTTGTATTCATCATTGTTTTACCAATATTATTAATTGCATTAAGAATAGTATTTAAAAATATTTATGAACATAACGCGGGAAGATTAATGAATGTTTCTATTAAATGTAATTTACATGATAATAACTATAGTTATGAATATGTATATCATGAAAACAATGGTCAAATCAAAGAAGCAGGTGGAGATGGCTATTTAATAAATATTACTGATGCTGCTAAATACGATGATGCTTATCAAGCATTAGATGTAATTGATGCCTATGTAAAGAATAATGGTGGAACTTGTCAAAAAAGTGAAGCTAAATTAGTAGAAAATAAATAATCTAAAAAGGAACGAAAGTTCCTTTTATTATGTTATAATATTTATAAGGTGATATGATGAAAAAGATATTTGGTGGTTTAAATATAACTTGGACAAGATTAGTTATATTTGCAATTATAATAGGTATATCTGTTGGACTTTTAAATAGTGTTCCATTTTTAAGAGATACAACAGTAAGTGATATAGCAACATATTTTGATTTTTGGATATTATGTGGAATACTAATAATAATGAATTCTAAATCAAATAAAGAATCTGCATTAATGTGTTTTGTATTCTTCTTAATAAGTCAACCATTAATATATTTAGTAGAGGTTCCATTTTCCCATTTAGGATGGCAATTATTCATTTATTATAAATATTGGTTTATATGGACTATTCTTACCATACCAATGGGATATATTGGTTATTATATGAAAAAGAATAAATGGTATAGTTTATTAATAATAATACCAATGTTAGTACTATTATCAACAAGTATTGAATCATCCTTGGGAGGTTTAATATATTCTTTTCCACATCATTTAATAAACTTAATATTTGTTTTAACTACATTAATAATTTATCCATTATTTATATTTGATAATAAAAAATTAAGAATTATAGGTTTATTTATAAGTATAGTATTAATATTATTCTTTGGTACTAAAACTATATTATTTAAACCTGTATATGAAACAGATATTATATGTGGTAATAATAATATATACTTTGATAATAATTATAAGGTATCATTATTAGATAGTAAATTTGGTGAATTATCGATTAGATATGAAGAAAATATTAAAGAATATTGTATTCATGCAAAGTTTGTTAAGACTGGTGATACGAAGGTAATTATTGAAGATCCCAATGGTAATATAAATGAATATGATTTATATATTGGAAAATATAAATATGATTTTAAATATGATGAAGAAAAGAGTGATGAGTTTGTGTCTAATATAAAAATAACAATTAATAATAAAGAGTATAGTGCAACACTAGAGGATAATGATACAGCAAGAAAATTAGTTTCAATGCTTCCATTAGAATTAGTATTAGATGAATTAAATGGCAATGAAAAATATATGTATTTAGCTAATAGTTTTCCAACAAATCCATATAAACCTAAGCATATAAATAAAGGTGATATAATGCTATTTGATAATAGTTGTATAGTAATATTTTATAAATCATTTGATACACCACTTACTTATAGTAAAATAGGTCATATAGATAATCTAGATGATTTAGAAAAAGATAGTGTAACTGTTAAATTTGAAAAATAGAAAAAGACATAAATTATATGTCTTTTTAAAAATAAAATAATTCTTCAAATTTTTTATCTAAGGCTATACATAGTGTATAAGCAAGTTTAGCAGTTGGCTCATATTGACCTGTTTCTAATGAACTAATAGTATTTCTAGATACACCTACCATATCTGCAAGATCTTGTTGAGAAATATTTTTTTCTTTTCTTACTTCCTTTAACTTATTTTTAAGTATTAGTTTATTCTTCATATACTATATAACCTTAAAATAACTTAATATTAAAGTAATTGTTAATAATCCCCAGATTATGGAAGTAAATATGTTTGTTTTTCTATATTTAGTTACTTTTATAGCTTTATAACCATATAAAAATGCATTATAAATAGTAATGATTGAATATAAAGCTGGATTAGTTCCTTTGCCAGTTAATATTTCATAAGTAAAGTATATTGCAGCTAAAATAATCATTGCTAAACCAGCATATGTTGCTCCTTTTGTTTCAATCTCTAGTGCATACACATCTTTGTTCTTGTTTTCTCTTTTGCTTGCTTCTAAAATTTCTTCTTTTTTCATAATATCCTCCTTGCCAAGTTCACTTGGTAAATTAAATATATCATATGCAAAGTATACTTGTCAATAATTTTTTATTAAATACTTTACAATTATTATATCAAGTAGTTATTTTTTTCTAATTATAAATATATATCAAATGTTATAATCATATTAGAATAGAGGAATATTATGAAGTATTTTAAAATAATATTATCATTGTTACTTATTATATCAATAGAGTTTATATTTAATTCAAATGTAAATGCTGATAGTTTAAACAATAAAACTTCTATTTATATGTGGGAAGTTGATGATATTAATTATTCTGCATATAATGATATTATAAATAAATTAAATATAAATAAGATATATGCATATGTAGGTACTGATAATTTAGATACAAGAATTGATTATGAAAAACAATTACTATTTGAATTTGCTAAAGAAAATAATATTAGTACTTATTTAGTATATGATGAAAATTATGAAGATCAAAGTGAAAATCTATCTAGAATAAAAGAATTTATTTATGAAATAAAGCGTTATAATGAAACTGCAAATAATAAAATAAAAGGATTAACAATAGATTCTGAATTTCATTCTCTACCAATATATTCTTCATTATCTACAAGTGAAAGAAAAAGTTTATTTAATAGTTTTGTTAATGCAATGAAAGAAGCAAAAGAATATGCTAATTCTTTTGATTTAGAATATGTTGTTTGTATACCTGTATGGTTAAATAATTTAGATCAAGATTTGTTAGATGCTTTAATCAAAGATGGAAGTGATTATGTACAACTAATGAATTATACTAAAAACAATATGGTAAATAATATTCAAGAAGAAGTAGCAATTGCTAAAGCTTATAATAAACCAATAGAAAACATAGCAGAGTTTCAAGTGCCTGGACCACATGAAGTAACTGATGCAATAACTTTTTATAATGATGGTATAGATGTTGCTAATAATAAATTTAAAGAGATAGAGAATAATTATAATTATTCTAAATTATCATTTTCATATCATTATTTTAAACCAATACTAGAATTAATGAATAATCTATATGATTATTCTAATATGTATGAATATGAGTTATATCCAAAAGATATTAATAATAATTCATTAAACGTGAAAAATGTATATTTAAAATCTAATAATGATATTATTAATGGTATATATATTTATAATAATGTATCATCTGAATATATTATCCATTTTTATGGATTAAAATATAATGAGGAATATGAACTAGTTATAGATGATAATAATTATGAATTATTAGACAAAAAAACAATTAAATATAGTAATGGTAATAGAGTTTTATACGATGATGCTGTATTTATAGAAAAAGAAATAAATAATATAGCACCTAAAACTGATGATATAGGAATTATTGAAGAGAATACAAACGAAGATATAAATGAAGAAATAAAAAACATTGAAAATCCTCAAACAGGAAACAACATTACTTTTTATATTTTATTATATATTGTATCCATATTTGGGTGTATTTGTTTAACTATATATAATTTTATTAATAGTAGAAAAAGATTTAATAAATAAATCTTTTTTTATTGTGTATAGTTAATAATTTGACTTTTTTTAAAAAAAGATGTATTATATTTACTCAAAAGAAGGGGTTTTGTATGAAAAGAATAAAGGAAATATTTATATTTTTATTTATTATAGGTTTGTTAACAATTAGTAATAATTTTAGTTTTGGTAATACTAATGATTTTAATGTTTCAAAAAGTGATTTAACTATTGATCAAAAAATTGGAATGAATGGTCACATTGATGTTCCAAGAGATATCTTATATGCTGGTGGAGTAGTAAGAGAGTATCATAATTTTGGTTGGTCAATAACTCCCAATAAACAAATGTATTTTGAAAGATTTTCTTGGTGGGATTTTGATGGTTATTATGAAGATTTACATAAACATGGAATAACAATATTACCATGTATTCAAATGGGTGAACAAGCTGTATTTAACAGAAATAGAAATGAAAAACCAGTAATGAAAGGTGATTCAACTACTGACCCTATGAGTTATAAAATACATGCAAATTATTTATATAATTATGCAGCTAGATATGGACATACGGTGGTACCAATAGAAAAACTAAATCTTGATCCAAATGACTCATATAAAACTGGACTTGGTTATATAACATATTATGAAGATTGGAATGAACCAGATAAAACATGGCAAGGACCTGATGCACAGTTTAATTCTACAGAACTAGCTGCTATGTTATCTGCAGATTATGATGGACATGAAGGTAAACTTGGTGATGTTTATGGTGTTAAACAAGCTGATAAAAATTCAAAATTAGTTATGGGTGGTATGGCCGGTGGTTCAACCATGGTTAAGTGGTTAACTGAAATGCAAGAATGGGCAAATATCAATAGAACTGATAAGAAACTACCACTTGATGTTATTAACTACCACCAATATGCTGGTGTACATTCTCCTGAAAATTCGACTTTTGTTGAGGATGCTAAAAAAATAATTGATTGGAGAAATACTAATGCTTCAGATAAAGAAATATGGATAACAGAGTTTGGTTGGGATACTAACTTAGGTTCAACTAAACATGCTGCACCATCTGAAGATGCACAAAGAGATTGGATTATTCGTGAGTATTTAATAGGAGATAGAATTGGCTTAGATAGAATGACAGTATATGATGCATTAAATGATGGACCATCCAGTAATACTACACAATATTCAACATCTGGACTTGCAACAAAAGTATCTGAAGGAACTGTAAAAAAATCATCATGGTATGGTGTTAATACGTTAAAAAATACATTAAAAGGATATAAATTATCCGAAGTAATCAAGGAAGATAATGAAATGTATATTTATAAATATGTTAAAGGAAATGATATATGTTATGTTCTTTGGTCACCTACTGAAAGTAATAAAGTAATTAATAATTATATTTTAAATATTGGTAATTTTAAAAATGCTTCATTAACAGAATTAAAGAATAAAGAAGACTTAGGAATAACATCAAATTTAACTATTAATAATAATGCGGTAAGTGTTAATGTTAGTGAAAGTCCAATATTTGTTAAAGTATCTGGTATTATCGAAGATACTAAAAATGAAGAAAATACTGATGATGAAAAAGATAATCAAAAAGAAATAATAGATAATAATGATAAAGAAGAAAATGACAATAAAGAAGAAATAATAAACAAGAATGAAGAAGAAAACAATAATATAACAATTGATAATAAAAAGAATGATGAAATAAATAATAAAGAAAATATTATCATTAATAATGAAGCAAAGACTAATAATAAAGTTATTATTATAAATAATATTCTAGATGAAAATAATAATAATATAGTTATTAATAGTACTGAAGATAATATTAAATCATCTAGAGAAAATGGTATAAGTAGTAAAACAACTACTTCATATGATGATAATGATTATGATGTAGATGAAGAAGATGAAGATAAAGAAGTAACTAACAGTAAAACTAATGAAAATAGTAATAATAATACTGATAAGGTTAAAGAAAGAATAATTGAAGAATCTAAAAAAGATATTAAGGAAGAGAGTAATAGTAAACATTATGGTTTTGAAGGTTATTTATTATTATTAATAGTGTTAGTTTTAGCTATAATATTTTCTAAATCAGTATTAAGTAATAGATAACATTAGTTATCTATTTTTTATTAAAAAAACTAGAAGATTTACTTCTAGTTTGCTTCTATTTTAACAATAAATTTTGTTTCCCCGTTCATTTTAGGATTCTTCATTGTAAATGTATCATATTGATTTCCTAAATCTTCTAATCTTTTAAATTTATTTTCAATAGTTTTTAAATCCCCATTTATATAAGAAGCTATTTTTTGAATTCCATCACTATCAAATTTTTCAATACCATTTGATAATGTTTTAACACCTTCATTTATTGTAGTAGTAGCATCATATAGTTGAGATGTTGCATTATCTATCTTATCTGTTGATGAACTTAAAGTATTTAACCCATTATTAAATTTATCACTACCATCTTTTAGTTCCTTTAATCCATTAGTTAGTGATCCGATTTTATTACTTAAATCTTCTATATTTAATTTTTGATTTATTGTATCAAGGTTAGTTTTAATTTCATTTAATCCATTTATCATTGTATCTATACCATTATCCATTGATTTTAATATATAGGCTATATTTGGATTTTCAGTACCTGCTATATTACCGATTTTTGATTTAGTAATTGAATCATTAATTGTTAATAATTTATTTAATTTTGTACAATCTGAAGCATTTATATTTCCACTTGTACAATACATTTTTATAATATCTAATACATTTTTATCGTTAGAATTAACAGTTTGTAATTCACTATTTAAATTTGCAATAGCAATTTTTAATGAATATAATCCATTTAAAAGTGTATTTTCAGTAGTTTTGCTTCCAATACTATTATATATTTTACCTAAACCATTCTTTAATTGACTTAATAATTCAGTAACACTTTCTAGTTCAGATAAAGAAGAATTAATTGTTACTATACCAGTATTAATTTCTTTATAACCCGAATTTAATTTTTTTGTTCCTTGATTAAGTTCATTAATTCCATTTTTATAAGTTTTAAAGTTAGTAGTATATTCATTAACACCAGTTTTTAATTTTTTTGCTCCTTTTACAATTTTTGTTGATGTACTAGATAGTTGATCTACTTTTTTGTAGATTCCATCTAATTTATCAAAAACTTTTAAGTCACCACTTGATAATAAATTTGGTGAATATACATTATAAATATCTGATTCTTCAAAAGAAGTAGTATCATATTCAATTGTTAGAGAATTTAAATCTTTTAATGCATTAATCCCTAAACTATCAGATAATCCAGGAGTAGCAATTCCAACAACAATGTTTTCTTTTCCATTAGATACAATTTTTCCTGTATCTATACTTGAATGAGATACATTTTCACTTTTTATAATTGTACCCATAGTTACAACAAAAGGAGTGTATAAATCACCATGCTTATCATTGTTTTTATAATTTATTTTAATAGTTATATGTCCAGCTTTTCCTTTTAAACTTTTAACATTTACTTCTTTATCATCTAAGTAATATTTTATAGATATATCTATAGGTAGTTTCTTATTTGTATTACCTTGGTAATAAATGCTATTTCCATTTGATTTCCAAGTTAATTTATTATTATCTTTAAAGTACTGTTCTTCTCCGTTAATATTTAATATATTTTCTAAATCAGATTCATCAATTACATCACCTTCGATATTTTCCAACACCTCAGTTACAGTGGTTGTTGAATTATTATTACTATCTATTATTTGATAAACTGTTTCATTTTTAGTTGCAGCATTTACACTAAATGGAATTAATAAACCAATTATTAATAATGCTGTATTTAATTTTTTATTCATAATTTTTCCTCCTTTTTTAAAACCTTTTGTTGTTTTAATTATTAATTTATCACATACTAGTAATAGTGATGGTAGAACAAGTATAACCACAATCATACTTATAATTGCTCCACGAGCTATTAAATGACATATTGCACCAATCATATCTATTTTTGAATATATACCTACACCAAATGTTGCTGCAAAGAAACATAACCCTGATGTAAAAATAGATTTAACTGAATTATCTAATGAATATTTCATGGAATCATATTTATTAGAAGTTTTTCTTTTTTCTAAATATTTAGTTGTCATTAGTATTGCGTAGTCTATTGTTGCACCAAGCTGAATTGTTCCAATTACTATTGATGCAATAAAAGGCAATGTAATACCTGTGTAATAGAATGTTGACATATTCATAAATATTGCAAATTCAATTGCAAATACTAATATTATAGGAAGTGATATAGATTTAAGAACAAATAACATAATTATAAATATTACTGCTATAGAAGTATAATTAACATTATGAAAATCTGTATCACTTATTTTAATTAAATCTTTCATTAAAGGCCCTTCACCGGCGACAATTGAGTTTTGATCATAACTTTTAACAATATCTGTTATTTTGGTTATTTGATCATTTAATTCATTAGTAGCAATCTCATATTCTGAGTTAACTAATATCATTTGATATTTATCGCTTTTAAATAGTTTAATTATATCTTCAGGTAACATAGATTCTGGTATTGCAAGATCAGAAAGTTTTGAATAACCAATTGCAAAACCAACACCATCTAAATCTTCTATTTTATTAAGCATTTCATTTACTGTATTATTTTTAATATTTTTATCTATTAATATTGCAGTAGGGGAACCAATTTTAAATTTATCTTTTACTTTAGCATTTGCCACATTAAATGGTAAATCTTTTGGAAGTGATTCTGATAAATTAAAATATGTATTAACATTTTTATTACCAATATATGCTGGTATTAATAGAAGTATAAATATAATTAGTATTAATTTATAATGTTTTAAAGTAAAGTTCTTAATATGATTAAACTCTGGTAATATATTTTTATGTGTTGTTTTTTCAACCCACTTATCAAATATTAATAATAATGAAGGGAAAATAGTTAGTACGCATATTACACCAAGTAGAACTCCTTTTGCCATTACTATACCAATATCTTTTCCAAGAAGAAGAGTCATTGAACAAAGAGCTAAGAACCCAGCTATTGTTGTAAGTGAACTACCAATTACAGATATAAAAGTATCTTTTATAGCAAGTGACATTGCTTCATCTTTTTTCTTATCTTTTTTAAGTGTTTCATATCTATGGTATAAGAATATTGAAAAGTCTGTTGTAACACCAAGCTGTAGTACAGCACTTATTGCCTTTGTTATATAAGATATATTTCCCAAAAATATATTTGTTCCCATATTATAAAGAATAGCAATTCCAATATTTAATAATAATATAAATGGAACAACATAAGAATCTAAACAAATAATTAATACTATGATACATAATATAACTGCTATTATTACGTAAATTAATACTTCTTTATCAGATAGATTCATAGTATCAAGTACCATTGCAGACATTCCACCAATTTTAGCATTGTTTGAGATTTTTCTTATTTCTTCAACTGCTTTTAAAGTTTTTTCATTACTTGTTGATTCTTTAAATGTAATTGCAAGCAATGTTGTATTATCTTTATATACTTTATTTTTTAAATCAGATGGTAATATATCAATTGGAATAGATGTTCCAATTAAATCATTAATAGTTATTACTTTTTCTACACCATCTATTTGTTTAACTTTATCTTCATAGTCAAGTATTTGTTTTGGATTCATATTTTCTAATACTGATACTGAAAAAGCACCCATATTAAAATCGTTAGTTAATAATTCTTGTCCTTTCATAGTTTCAATATCTTCTGGTAAATAAACTAATATGTCATAATTAATAGTTGTATTAATATAACCGATAATTGCTGGTATTAAGAGTACTAATCCAATTATTAATATGAGCCATTTATGTTTAACTATTTTGTCACTTAATTTATTCATATAATCATCCTTTCTGACTAAAAGTCAGTAGTATATTATCATAAAACTGACTAATAGTCAATATCTATTTAAAATTATATGCATTTATCATAAAATAGTTTCTAAAATTGATTGACTATAAGTCAAATTCGTGTTATTTTTTCTATGAAGAGGGATTGATATGGAAGAAACTTCAAAAAAAATAAGATTATTATCAAGTGCTTACAAATTGTTTACAACAAAAGGTTTTAATAAAACTACTATTCAAGATATTGTTGATGCAGCTCGTGTTGCAAAAGGAACTTTTTATTTATATTTCGAAGATAAATATAAATTACAGGAAGAATTAATTATTAATAAGAGTTTAGAAATATTTAATGAAGCAATTGTTGAATTAGAAAAGCAAAATATTAATAAATTTGATGATCAAGTTATATTTATATTTGATTATGTCATTGATTATCTTGAAAAAGAACCTAGTATTTTAAATTTTATTTCTAAAGATTTATCATTAGGTTTGTATCATGAAAAGTTGATTAATATTCTTGAAGGAAAAGAAACAAAAATCTATGATTTATTTATAAAAGGTGCTAAGGAAAATAATTTAAAAAATCCTGAATTAACCTTATTTATGATAATTGAATTTGTTTCTTCAACTATATACTCGGTTTTAATGAAAAAGATAGATATCAATATTAAAGATTATAAAAAATATGTTCATGAAATAATAAAGGATATGTTAAAGATAAAATAAGTAGATTACTACTTATTTTTTATTCACAAAATTTTCATTTTTCTTCCATTTTATTTTCTTATTTTTAAAATAGAATTTATATCGGAGGGATGAAAATGTATATTTTTAAAAATGCTTGGAAAAACATTACAAGAAATAAAGGAAGGAATATTTTAATTGGAATAATAGTTATAGTAATTGCTGCTGCATCTAGTATTACATTAGCTATTAGAGAAAGTGCTAATAATATTGTTAGTGCATATCAAGAAAAGAACAAAATTGAAGCAACAATAGGTATGAACAGGAATAACTTAATGGAATTATTAAAAAAAGATAATTCTTCACAAGAAGATATGATTGAGAGTTTTAATAATATTGAAATTATTACTGCTGAAGAAATAGATAATTATGGAAATAGTGAGTATGTTTCAAGTTATTATTACACTTATGATTTATCAGTTGATGCTAAAGATATTAGTGAAGCAACAGATAGCTTAGTAAAAGAAACAACTGAAGTAAAAACAAAAACTGATACTAAAACAAAAACAAGTTCTTTTGCTCCTGATCATCAAGGCCCTGGAGATTTTCAAGGTGGAAGTACAGAAACTACCACTACAAAAAGAAGAACTACCACTACTAAAACTGAAAAAATATTTAATGAAAAGGCACAAGATGGAGCATTTAAATTAATTGGATATAAATCATATGAGAATATGACAAAGTTTATAAATGGTGATTATACTATTATTGATGGTGAAGTATCTAGTGATTTTACGAGTGATTCAGTTGTTATAAGTGAAGAATTAGCATCACTTAATAATCTAAGTGTTGGAGATACAATTACTTTTGTTGATCCTAAGAATAGTAAGAATACTTATGAAGCAAAAATTACTGGTATTTATAAAGAAAATACAGATAGTTCAAGTAATATGGCATCTATGTTTACTAATAGTGCTAATGAAATAATAACAAATATTAGTTTTGTTGAAAAAATATTATCAGGTAATGATGATTTAAAAGCAACTATAACACCAACATTCATTATTAAAGATTCTTCTTCAGTTGAAAAATTTAGTCAAGAAGTAAGTGAAAAAGGATTATCTGAATATTATACTGTAACAAGTAATTTATCTGAAATAGAAAGTGCTACTGAATCAGTAGATAATGTTAAAATATTTGCAACTACTTTCTTAATCATAACATTAATTATTGGTGGTGTTGTATTAATTGTTATAAATATGATTAATATTAGAGAAAGAAAATATGAAATTGGTGTACTTAGAACTGTTGGTATGAAAAAGAGTAAACTATCAATGCAATTTATGGTAGAACTATTAATTGTATCATTTGTTTCATTAATGATAGGTGCAGGAATAGGTTCATGTTTAAGTGTACCTGTATCTAATAACTTGCTTGCTAATGAAATTTCTAATGAATCTAGCAAATATGATGATATTGGTAAAAACTTTGGTATAAATCAAGAAAAACCTCAAGAAGATTCTTCAAATGATAATAACGAGAAAAAAGATTTTAAAGAAATGAATTTTGGTATTGCAAAAGTAAATGCAGTAGAAAGTATTGATGCTGTGGTAGATTTTAAAGTATTAGCAGAACTATTAGGTATTGGTATTTTATTAACTTTATTATCATCATTAGCAAGTATGATAGCAATTGCAAGATTTCAACCATTACAAATATTAAAGGAGAGAGGATAATGAAAGAAATACTTAAAGTAAATAATGTTAGTTATAGATATAATGATGCACCAAAAGATGATTTTGTACTTAAAAATATAAATATATCTTTTGAACAGGGAAAAACATATGCCATTAAAGGAAAAAGTGGTTCAGGTAAAACTACATTGTTATCCCTTATTAGTGGATTAGAAAAGAAATATTGTGGACAAATACTATATGATAATAAAGATTTATCTAAGATGAATCTAGATAAATATAGAAATAGTGATATTGGTATTGTTTTTCAAAGTTATAATTTATTACCACAGTTTACAGCTGAAGAAAACATTATTTTATCAATGGATATAAGTAATTTAAAAGGAGTTAATAAAAAAGAACAAGCATTAAAATTGATGGAACAAGTAGGATTAGATAAATCTCTTGCTAAAAGAAGGGTATTAAAACTTTCTGGTGGAGAACAACAAAGAATTGCTATTGCAAGATCTCTTTCTTATAACCCTAAGATAATTATTGCTGATGAACCAACTGGTAATTTAGATAATGAAACTGAGAGTGAAATACTTAAAATATTTGATAATTTAGCTCATAAAGATAATAAATGTGTAATAATAGTAACCCATTCGCAAAATGTATGTGATAAAGTAGATAAAGTGTATGATTTAAAATGTGTTAATAATAAAACAGATTTATAATCTGTTTTTTAAATGTTAACTATAAGTATGATGATGTAGTTGATTATTGTGCATAAAATAAAATGACTTAATTAATTTAAGTCATTTTTAAATAAATATTTTATATTATCGATTACTATTTTAGTCATGACATCATAGTTCATATTTTTATGTTTATGAAATGTAATTTCATGACATAGATTATCCATTAAACCTAACATAATATGTACTTTTTCATTTATATTATTATTATTAAAACCATTATTAATTAATATATTTTTAATCTTAGTTGTCATATCTAATTCTCTTTTATAATAATAATTAGCAACCATTTTATCTGAATGAACCATAGATATAATTTCTTCATGCGCTATGTTAGATAATTTATGATTATTTATATAATTTTTAATAATATCCTTTATTATTTTTTCAAAATCATGTTTTTCAAATTTAATGTTTTCATCAATTAGTATAGGAAAGAATATATTATCACCATAGGTATTTAATCCTTCGATTAATATATCATATTTATCTTTAAAATATTGATATATTATTCCAGTTGATACACCAGCTTTAGCAGCAATTTCAGCAGTGTTTATATTATGATATCCATTATTACAAATTAAATCAAAACCTACTCTAACTATTTTTTCTTTTTTTTCAATAGCTCTTTTTTGTACTGGTTCTCTAATAATATCCATAAATATCCCTTCCTTAATCAATTTAATTATATCATAAAAATAAAAAATGTGAATAATTATTCATATTTTGTTGACTATTAATAAAGTTTGGCATATAATTGAATATGAAATAAATTTCACATTTATAAGGAGGAGTAATATGGATAATTTTATTGAATTAAAAGATGTTAAAAAAACATATGTAGTTGGAGATAAGGAATTTAATGCCTTGGATGGTGTTTCATTTAGTATTCCAAAGGGTGAATTTGTAGTTATACTTGGACCATCAGGAGCTGGTAAATCTACACTATTAAACTTACTTGGTGGTATGGATAATGCAACATCGGGTACTATTACAGTAGATTCTGAAAATATTGAAAAATATTCAAAAAATGAATTAGCAGAATATCGTGCAGAAAATGTTGGATTTATATTTCAATTTTATAATATATTACCAACATTAACAGTTTTAGAAAATGTAGATATTGTTAAAGATATCGTAAAAAGACCAAAGAGTTCAAAAAGAATATTAGAAGATGTTGGTTTAAAAGAACATATGAATAAATTTCCAAACCAATTATCTGGTGGAGAACAGCAAAGAGTGTCAATTGCAAGAGCTATTGCAAAAAATCCAAAAATTTTACTTTGTGATGAACCAACTGGTGCACTTGATTCAAAAACAGGAGTTGAAGTATTAAAACTATTAAAGAAACAATGTGATGCAAATAATGGGGAAAATACTGTAATTATTGTTACACATAACGCCTTAATAGCTGAAATAGCTGATCGTGTAATAAGACTTAAGAATGGTCAAATAGATAGTATAAATGTAAATAAACATCCAAAAAGTATTGATGAGGTTGTTTGGTAATGTTAATTAGAAAAATGATTCGTGATATAAAGAAAAATTTATCACAATTTATTACAATATTCTTAATGGTATTTATCGGAGTAATGGCTTATTCTGGTATTGAAGCATATATGGATGGTATGAAAAATACCTCAGATGTCTTTTACTCTGAAAATAATTTACAAGATTTAAATGTTATGGGTGCAATTAATGATGATGATTTAAAAGAAATAAAAAAGATAGATCATGTAAATGATGCAGAAAGAAAATTATCAGTTAATGCTACTACCGATAATGATAAAACATTATTATTAAATTTTATCGAATCTAATAATATTTCCAAATTTTACTTAATTGATGGTGAAGGTTTTGATATTAATAAATCAGGAGTTTGGTTAGACGAATTCTATGCTAAAGAAAATAATATTAAAGTAGGAGATACTATCTTAGTTAAATATGATACTTTAGAGCTACATGAAAGAGTATTAGCATTAGTTAATATTCCTGATCATCTTTATGATGTAAGAGATTCCTCAGAACTATATCCTGATAGAAAAGAATTTGGATTTGCATATTTATCAATTAATGAGATAACTGAAAAATATATTAAATCTAAAGTAATGAATGAAGCAAATATTAAAGATGAAAAAATATTTGATTATGCAATGCCAAATTTTAATTATAAAGATTATATTTATTTTAATACATTGATGGTTGATGTTGATAATAAAGACAATGTAGATAAGGTAAAGAATAAAATAGATGATGAAATAACATCAGCAAAAGCTATTATTAAGATTGAAGATTCAGCATCATATGTAACATATCAAGGAGAAATTGATGAAGGAAAAACATATGTTGGAGTATTTTCAGGATTATTCTTAGTTATTGCAATGTTATCTGTAATAACTACAATGACAAGGGTTGTTAAAAACCAAAGAATTCAAATTGGTACATTAAAAGCTTTAGGATTTAAAGATAGAAGAGTATTATTACATTATATTGGTTATGGATTTTATATTTCTTTAATTGCATCAATATTAGGACTAATAGCTGGTTATTATTTAATAGGAAATTTCTTTATTTCTCTTGAAATGGCATTCTTTGAAATTCCAAATGGACACCCATCAATGAATAGCACAAGTTATATTGTTGCACTTGCCGTTGTACTAATTGTTGCATTGATATCTTATTTAACTTGTAGAAACATTTTAAAAGAAAATCCTGCTGAAACTTTAAGAAATAAAATTCCAAATGTTAAAAAGAATTCTTTAAATATTACTACTAAAGGTATATTTAAGAAAATGAATTTTTCTAGTAAATGGAATGCTAGAGATATCTTAAGAAATAAAATGAGAACTATTACAGGTGTTGTTGGTGTTGCTTCTTGTGCAATGTTAATAGTTTGTGCTTTTGGTATGTTAAATTCTATGGATTATTTTATAGATTTACAATTTAAGGAATTATATAATTTTGATTATAAGATTAATTTAAAGGAAGATGTTTCTGATACAAGAATCAAAGAATTAGAAAATATCTATGGTAATAATACATCTAAGACTTATGGAATAGAAATAAAGAATAAAGACATTAAAGAATCAAATAATATATTTGTGACTGATGCTAATGAATATGTAAGATTTGTGGATAATAAAGGTAAATTTATAAAAGTAGATTCTGATAAAGGTATATATGTAACTTATAAACTTGCACAAACAAAGGGTTATAAGCTTGGAGATAAAATTGAGTGGCATATTTATGGAGAAAATAAGTACTACACATCAGAAATAGTAGGATTTAATAAAGATCCTCAAAATCAAAATGTTACAATGACCAGAAAATACTTAGAATCATTAGGTATCGAATATAAACCTGATTCTATATATTCAAATCAAGATTTATCAAAAACAAAAGATGTTGATGGAATAGATATTATTCAAGATATTAATGCCTTAGAAGAAGGTATGACTAACATGCTTTCGATGATGAAAGAAATGATTATTTTAATTATAGCAGTAGCTATAATTCTAGGTGCAATAATTATTTATAATTTAGGAATACTATCTTATACGGAAAAACAATATCAATTTGCTACATTAAAAGTATTAGGATTTAAAGATAAGCAAATTAAAAAGATATTTATTAAGCAAAATAATTGGATAGCAATTGCTTCATTAATAATTGGTCTTCCAGCTGGTTATTACTTAACTGATTGGTTATTTAAAACAGCTATTGAAGAACATTATGACTTTGGAGCAAGTATTCAACCACTAACATATGTTATTGCAGCTGTTGGAACATTTGTTGCATCTTATATTGTATCTAGATACTTAGCTAGAAAGATTAAAAATATAGATATGGTTTCAAGTTTAAAAGGAAACGAATAGAAAATGGTTTATACCATTTTTTATTTATGTCCTTTATAACCATATTCATTAGATATAGGATCTTTAAAGATAAAATTTTTTATAGGAAGTAATGTTAATAATAAGTAAGAACCAAATATTATTATTAAACCTATTACTGATATATAATTTATTATATAACCAACTGGTTTATTATTTAATATTATATAAAATAATAATTGACTAACAATAATGGATATATAAAAGATTAAGATATCTACTATAAAACTATTTTTATTAGTTATTATTTTATAACCATAGAATAGAAGTGGAATTAATATTATTATACAAATTAAACTAATAAACTTTGCAAAGAAATAGTTAGGATTTCCTCCAAATTTATATCCATCTATTAATGACCATAATAAAGTAGGTGTTAAAGCAATTTTAATATGTTCCCAAGTACTTTCATTTACTTATGTAAATAAACCAACAATTATATTATGATTTGTAATGTCATATAAAAAGTGTGATATTGTACCAACAAGTGAAATAATAATTATACTTAGTATTATAAATTTCATAATTTATCCTCCATTTAATAATATGATTTTAATTTTATATGTATAAATAAATATGCTATAATAAAAATATATTTAGGAGGTATATTATGCATGTACTTGTAATTCCTACTTGGTATCCTAATGGAGCTGATAAATTAATAGGTATATATCATAAAGAATACTGTAATGCCCTTGCCAATAATGGTGTTAAAGTAAATATGTTATATGTTGATAGACAAAAGATGTCTCATCCAATAAAATATCTTTTTATGAATAAAAAGGAAGTTATTAAAGGAAGTAATTATAATGTATATATGAGAAAGAACTTTGATATAAGAAGAATCAGTTATTCTTTATCAATAAAAAACTACTGTAAAACATTAGAAAAAGCATTTAAAGATTATATTAAGGCTAATGGTATGCCAGATATATTACATGCACAAGTTACAATACCTGCTGGTTATGCAGTTTGTAAGCTAGGTGAAAAGTATAATATACCAGTTGTTGTTACTGAACATGCAACATACTATGAAAGATTCTTTAATGAAGAAAATATAAAATATAGTCAATATGTTTTAAATCATAGTTACTATACAACTGTAAGTAAGTATATGGCAGATAATATATTAAAAAAATATAAACAATGCGATGTTTTACCAAACTTAATTGATACGGATAATTTTATAATGCCTAGAAAAAAAGTGGATGGTTTAAAACTAATAACTGTTGTAGGTTTAAGAAGAGTTAAAAGAGTAGATGACATAATTGAAGCATTAAAAATAATTATAGAAAAGAAAAATATAAAAAATGCATCACTTACTGTTGTTGGTGATGGATTAGATGCTTCTTATTTTAAAAATAGATGTCATGAATTAAATATGGATAAATATGTAACTTTTGTTGGCAAAAAAACAAAGGAAGAAATATCTAAACTATTAAATAAACATAATATTTATGTTATGTCATCTGAAATAGAAACATTTGGTATTCCTGCTATTGAAGCATTTGCAAGTGGTATTCCTGTAGTTGCAACTAAATGTTTAGGACCAGAAGAATTTGTTGATAATAAAAGTGGTAAACTTATTTCAATTGGAAATATAGATGAAATGGTTGATGCAATATTAAGTGTATATAATAATATTGATAAATACGATATTAAGTATTTAAGAAGCATTGCAAATAGATATTCTGGTAAGAGTGTTACTGATAAAGCAATTAAGATTTATAAAGAATTACTAAAAGATAAGAAGTGATATTGATGAAAAAAATTATATATTATATAAAAAGAATATTTGGTATGGATTATAAACAAATGTGGCAAACATTAAATAAAATTCATAAAAGAAGTAAAAAATCAAGATTTATTCTATTTTTTGATATGATTATATGTTCTATAAAATATCAAGCAGGATATACTGATTATTTTCTATTCTACTTTGAAGATTTAAATAATAAACAAAGATCAACATATGTTACTAGAGGAGTTAATAATACATATATTAGAACATTAAATGATAGAGAGTATTACAAATATTTTAGAAATAAAGTATTATTTAATGATACTTTTAAAGAATATTTAGGAAGAGATTATATAGATCTTAGTAAATCATCAAAGAAGGATTTTAAAGAATTTATCTCTAAACATCCAACTATTATAGTTAAGACAATTGATGGTACTGGTGGCTTTGGTGTTGAAAAAATTGAAACTAATAAGAACACTAATGCAAATAAACTATATGATGAATTAATTCAAAAAGAACAATTCTTAGTAGAGGAATGCATTAAACAACATAAAGATATGTCTAAATTAGCACAAAAGTCTGTTAATACATTAAGAATAGTTACAATTACTAAGAATAATAAAACACATGTTATGTTAAAGGTAATAAGATTTGGAAATGGTATTAATGCTGTTGATAATTTCCATTCTGGTGGTATGTATACAATTTTTGATGATAATGGAATAATAACAAAACCAGCTGTTGATAGAGAAGGAATTGTCCACACTATTCATCCGGTAACTAAAACTAAAATTGAAGGTTTTAAAATACCATATCATAAGGAAGCTATTGAATTAGCCATTAAGGCAAGTAAAGTAATACCTCAACTAGGTTATGTAGGATTTGATATAGCAATATCTGAAAATGGACCTGTAATAGTTGAGGGTAATGAATTACCTGGATATGATTTATATCAATCTAAAGTTCATTTAAATGAAAATAAAGAAGGATTAAAACCATTATTTGATAAAGTAATAAATGAAAAATAATCTAGTTATCTAGATTATTTTTTATTCACCATCTTTATTGTTTTTTTTAAATTTATTAAATAAATCTATATGTTGCTTAACTTCCATAATATCACCAACAATTGGTGTTGATCTTAATGCATCATCTACTTTTTGTCTTGCTTCTCTTCTCATTGGTTGTGTTAAATCGTCCATTAAATATTGTGCATCACTTGTAATATTATTATCAGTACTTTCAATGTATTCTTCTGATTCAAATACCTTTGGTTTGCATTTACTTCCAACTTCAGTAAATAAATTAATGTACTTTTGATTTAAATCAGAGGAAGAAAAAGCAGTTTCAAAATCCATTACATCATTATATTTAGATGCAAATTTTTCTAATTCAGTAAAGAAATCATTAATAGTCTTTTCTATTTCTTTATTGTCAATATTATAAGCATTAAAAATTGCTTGTTTTCTTGCATCAATGGAATTTTTAATCATTTCATTCAAATTAATTCACCTCTTTGTAAATTATATCATGTATTATATTTTATTTATTGTTTAATTTTTCTTTATCATTTAAATATTTATAATTTAGCATATTCGTATTTGAAATAGCTGATTTTTTTGTTGCTTTTTCATACGAATCTCTAGCATCTTTTGCTACTTTGCCACCACGTTTGGCCACTTTCATGTTTTCTTTTAGCCCTTTTGGGTGTTCATTTTCGGCAATATCTCTAGTAGTTAACTCACCAAGATTAGTTAATGCAAGTTCAATATCAGTCATATTATCTCTTAATGATTCTTTTCTTAAGCCCTTAAATGCTTTATATTCATTTGCTTTCATATCAGACCAAGTTTTATATATTTCATTTGTAAGTAATGCATATTCAATTGGTTTATCTATTCCACCATCTTTCCAAATATCAGTTAATTTAAATCTATCGACAATACCAATTAGTCTTTGCTTAATCCATTCATCACTATATCCTTTTGCTCGGTAATAATTTACAACCCTATTAGCAGCAATTTCTGGATCAAAAACCTCATCAATTCTTTCTTTACCTAAATTAGAAAGCCATACTTTAAATGGTTCAGCCTTAGGTGACGGAACAGATTCAATAAGTCTAAAAATTCCAGCAGTATCTAATGTGTCTGTTTTATACATTTTGCCATCTTTATTAGATCTTAATTTTAGTTGTCCGATTTTTTCGGACAACTCACTTCCTTCGTTTGTCAGTTTCTTTTTTAAATCATTCCAATATTTTCTTGGTTCCTTTGGATTTGCTAGTGCATTAATAACATCAACAACACTAAAATAGTATTCTTCTTTTTCACTATCCCATATACTTCTAATTTCATTATTTTCAAATAAATTTGTTAAAGTTTCTAATTTATTGTTATTCATTTTTTTCCTCCTGTTTTAAAATTTCTAATTTATATCCAAGTGATGATAATAGCTTGGTAAAATTACCAATAGACATGGAATGTAAATTTTTTTCCATCCTTGCTATGGTAGATTGCGCTATTCCAATTCTTTTAGCTAACTCTCTTTGACTTACATTTGATTCATATCTAATTTTTATATATTTACATATTAAATCAAATTCATCATCATTAATAATTTCTTTATTTATATTTTTCATTTATATCACTCCTTACTTACATGATAGCAAATATGCATAATACAGTCAATAAAAAAATTTAAATATTTATAATTTAATGATATAATAACATATGGAAAAGAGGTAATTATATGAAAAATATAATAGTTGGTCAATCTGGTGGACCTACATCTGTTATTAATTCTTCAGTAGCAGGTGTATATAAAAAAGCAAAAGAATTAGGTGTTGAACATGTATATGGTATGGTACATGGAATTGAAGGCTTTTTAGAAGAAAATTTTATAGATTTAGATGATTATCTAAGTGATAATAATAATTATGAATTATTAAAAAGAACTCCAGCTGCTTTCTTAGGATCTTGTAGATATAAACTTCCTAAGGTTGAAGGAAATGAAGATGTATATGAAAAAATATTTAGTATATTAGAAAAACATGAAATAGATGCATTCTTTTACACAGGTGGTAATGATTCTATGGATACAATTAAAATGTTATCTGATTATGCTAAAGAACATAATAAAACTCAAGTATTTATGGGTGTACCTAAAACAATAGATAATGATTTACCTATAACTGATCATTGTCCAGGTTATGGTAGTTGTGCTAAATATATAGCAACTAGTTTAAGAGAAGTAATTAGAGATAATGCATCATTTTCTAAAAATAGATTAACAGTTTGTATCGTAGAAATAATGGGTAGAAATGCTGGATGGTTAACTGCAGCTGCTGCTTTAGCAAAAGATGAAACTGGTGAAGGTGTTGATGCTATATATTTACCTGAAGTGGACTTTGAATTAGATAAATTCATTGAAAATATTAAGAAACTATCTGAAACTAAATCAAGTATTGTTGTTGCTGTATCTGAAGGAATTCATGATAAAGATGGTAAGTTTATTTGTGAACTATCCGATGGAGATAGATCAGTTGATGCATTTGGTCATAAACAATTATCTGGTACTGCTACTACATTAGCAAATATTATAGCTAAAGAAACAGGATTTAAAACAAGAGCAATTGAGTTCTCAACACTTCAAAGAGCAGCATCTCATATAGCATCTCTAACTGATATTAACGAAGCAGAAATGGTTGGAGAAAAGGCTGTTGAGGAAGCAAATAATGGTAATACTGGAATGATGGTAACATTAGTAAGAAAATCATCTAATCCATACTCTTGTGAAACAGGAATATATGATATTCATGATATTGCTAATGTTGAAAAGAAAGTACCTATTGAATGGATAGATTTAGATAATAACCAAATGAAACAAGAATTTATTGATTATGCTAAACCACTAATTATTGGTGAACTACAACCTATCTATAAGGATGGTATTCCACAACATTTATTAAGAAAATAAGAAATCTAGGTGACTAGATTTTTTTTGTTATATGTATTATAATTATCTAAATAAAGAGGAGTATATTTATGAAGAAAAAACGTAGAAGAATAAGGAAAGAATTTATAATAACTGTAATATCTGCATTAGTAATAATTGGGCTTATAGTTGGTTTAATTATATATTTTAATAAAGATCAATTAGTATTTAATTATACGGATAATAATGAAGTAAATATTTTTGATGAAGTATATAATACTGATTTTATAACTAAGATTGAAAATGGTAATATTTTAACTGAAAAAGAACGTATTGATACGTCTTTACTTGGTACTATTGAAGTAAAACTAAGAGTAGAGGATAATCATAAAAAAGAACATGAATATAAAATTACAATTATTGTTGTGGATAAAGAAGATCCTGTAATAACATATGAAAAAGAAATATCAACAGAAGCAGGTACTAAAATAGATTTACTTAAGGGTGTTAGTGCAACTGATAATTCAAAAGAAGATATTGAAGTAACAGTTGAAGGTGAATATGATTTTAATAAAGAAGGTGAATATAAGCTATTTTATGTAGCTAAAGATTCTTCTGGAAATGTAAAAAAAGAAGAGTTTACTCTTAAAGTTACTAAAAAGAAAGAAGAACCAAAAAAAGAAACAACTCCTACAAATCAAGTTGATAAAACATTTACAACATCTAAGGGATTTAAGGGAGAAGTAAAAAATGGAATAACATATATTGATGGTTTTATGATTGTTAATAAAACATATTCTGTACCTAAGAGTATGTATCCATTTGATCCAGTTAAATGTAATAATAATCAAGTATTAAATAGTACTACTTGTAATGCAGCAAAACAAATGATGGCTGCAGCAAAAGAAGATGGAATAAATCTTTATATAGCATCTGGTTTTAGATCTTATGCTACTCAAAATAGCTTATGGACTGGGCGTAAAAACTCTAATGGTATTGAATTTGCTGATTCAGGAACTGCAAGACCTGGACACTCAGAACATCACACTGGTTTAGGATTTGATATGTGTGGTGGTGGAGATGGTTGCATAACATCTGCTTATGCAAATACTCCTGGTGCTAAATGGATGGCTAAGAATGCATATAAGTTTGGTTTAATTTTAAGATATCCAAATGGTAAAACAAATGAAACAGGATATAAATATGAATCATGGCATTTTAGATATGTAGGTAAAGAATTAGCTGAAAAACTATATAATAATGGTGATTGGATTACATTAGAGAATTATTTTGGTATTACAAGTAAATATAGTGATTAAAACTACTAATTATTAGTAGTTTTTTACTTTACTAAAAATATGTCTAGTGAATATTTTATTCTATTAGTTTAATAATAATATATGATATGATTTTAATGAGATATTGGGTGTGGTTTTATGGAAAAAATAGATATTAAAGTTGGTTTAACTAGCAAAGAAGTAGAATCTAGAATTAAAAAAGGTCTAGTTAATTATAATGATGTCCCAAAAACTAAATCTATTAAGGAAATAATAAGAGATAATTTTTTTACATATTTTAATTTCTTAAATATAGCTTTAGGTGCAGCAGTTTTTATTGCAAGTTTGTTTAAAGGTAATATGTTTTATGGATTAAAGAACTGCCTATTTATGGGAGTTATTATTGTTAATTCTATTATTAGTATTGTTGAAGAAATAATATCAAAAATTATTATTGATAGATTATCAGTTATGTCTGAAAGTAAAGTAGATACTTTAAGAGATGGAGTAATTAAAGAACTTTCTTTAGAAGAAATAGTATTAGATGATGTTATAAAATTATCACTTGGTCATCAAGTTGTTGCAGATTCAATCGTTGTTGATGGTGAACTTGAAGTAAACGAATCATTAATTACTGGTGAAAGTGATTCAATAAAGAAGAAAAAAGGAGATGAGTTACTTTCTGGTTCTTTTATAGTTTCTGGTAATGCATATGCTCAAGTAATTCATGTTGGTAAAGATAATTATGTATCTCAAATATCTAATGCTGCTAAGTATAAAAAAGATGTTAATTCTGTTGTAATGGAATCATTTACTAAAATGCTAAAAATATTATCTATTCTTATTATCCCAATTGGAATAATAATGATGATTAATCAATATTTTGTAACTAATAATTTTGCAGATTCAATATTTACATCTGTTGCTTCCCTTATTGGAATGATACCTGAAGGGTTAGTATTATTAACTTCATCTGTTATGGCTGTTGGTGTTATAAAACTTTATAAGGTACATGTTTTAGTACAACAATTATATGCCATTGAAACTTTGGCAAGAGTAGATGCAATATGTCTTGATAAAACAGGAACTTTAACAGAAGGTAAAATGGCCGTAAAAGAAATCATTGGTGCTAAAAGAAATAGTGCTGCTAAAGTAGAAGAATATTTATCTTTATATACATTAGCAAGTAATGATACTAATGCTACAATGATGGCTTTAAAGGATTATTTTAAAGGTGATAGAGTAGAAGCAAAAGATAGAATAGATTTTTCTTCTGATAGAAAGTATTCCGCTTTAGAATTTGATGATTATTCACTATATTTAGGAGCACCAGATGTTGTTTTAAAAAATAAAGTAGATAAGAAAATAGATAAATATATTGAAGATTATAGAGTTGTTGCTCTTGGAATGAAAAAGGGTAAAATAGATACTAATTTAAAAGGAATTGAACCAATTGGATATGTATTAGTTGAGGATTTAATTAGACCATCAGCTAAAGAAACACTAGATTATTTTAAAAACAATGATGTATTAGTTAAAATAATATCTGGTGATAATGTAAAAACTGTTATGTCTATTGCTAGACGTGTTGGTCTTGAAGATATTAAAGGTATTGATATTGGTGAATTAACTGATGAAGAATTAGATAATGTGATTGATGAATATCAAGTTTTTGGTAGAGTTAAACCATATCAAAAACAATTAATAATTAAACATCTAAAAAAGAATGGCCATACTGTTGCAATGACTGGTGATGGTGTAAATGATGTATTGGCACTAAAAGAAAGTGATTGTGCAATTTCTGTAAAATCTGGCACTGATGCAGCAAGAAATGTTTCTCAATTAATTTTATTAGATGATGATTTTAATTCACTACCTAAAGTTGTTGCTGAAGGAAGACAAACAATTAATAATGTTGAAAGATCTGCTTCATTATTACTAGTTAAAACATTATATACAATAATGTTAATAATATTTAGTATATTATCATTTCAAAAATATTTCTTTATTCCAATACAATTAACATTTATTACAACATTTACTATTGGTGCACCATCATTTATTCTAGCATTAGAACCTAATGATAAATTAGTTGAAGGTAATTTCTTATTTAAAATATTTGCTAAAGCACTACCAACAGCTCTTACAGTTGTATTTAATGTAGTAATTGTATCTGCTTTCTCAGCAGTATTTGGTTTATCTTATGAACTACAAAGTAGCATTAGTGTTATTTTAACAACTATTACTGGTTTATATTATTTATTTAAAATATGTTATCCATTAAATATATTTAGAGGTACATTATTTGGTGTAATGACAACTGGATTTATTTATTGTTTATTCTTTCAACCAACATTCTTTAACTTAATACCAATGGATAATGTTAGTTATTTAATAGTTATTGTATTAGCAATAGATTCATTCTATATTTATAAACTACTTAATTTTATAATTACTAAGATATTTAGTAAATTAGATTCAACTATTAAAGTAGAATCTGATATATATAAAGTTAATTAATACTAAATAATTTACTATTTAGTATTTTTTTATTATAATATAAATAGAATAGAGGGATATCATGAAGAATAAAGTAATAATTATTGGTTGTGGTAATGTTGGTATGTCGTATGCTTATGCTTTAGTTAATCAAAAAACACATGTAAATGAATTATGTTTAATTGATTTAGATAAGAATAGAGTTAAAGGTGAAGTAATGGATTTAAATCATTGTATGCCATATTCACCATCAAAAATAGATATAAAAGTAGGAACTTATGAAGATTGTAAAGATGCTAAATTAATTGTTATTGCTGCTGGTGCTAATCAAAAGAGCGGTGAAACAAGAATGGATCTTATTTATAAAAATGCAAAAATATTTAAAGAAATAATTAAAAATGTAATGAAAAATGGTTTTAATGGAATATTCCTAGTTGCTACTAACCCTCTTGATGTTATGACTTATATTACATGGAAATATTCTGGACTTCCAACTCGTAAAGTTATTGGATCGGGAACATTTTTAGATACATCTAGATTAAGATATTTAGTTGGAGATAAATTAGGTATTAATCCTAAAAATGTTCATGGTTATGTTATTGGAGAACATGGGGATAGTGAATTTATTCCGTGGTCTAATGTTAATGTAGGTTTACAAAATATAGATGATTTTTTATCTGATCATGAAAAGAAAGAAATAGAAAATAATGTAAGAAATGCAGCATATGAAATAATAGATAAAAAAGGAAATACATCATATGGTATTGGTGTTTGTTTAGTAAGAATTACAAATGCAATTTTAGGTGATGAAAAATCAGTAATGGTTGTATCTAATTACGATAAAAACAATGATGTATATGTTGGATTACCTTGTATATTAGGTAGATTAGGTGTAATTAATAAAATATTTTTTAATCTTAATGATGAAGAAACTAAAAAATTACAAAACTCTATTGATGTTATAAAAGAAGCAATAAATAAAATAAATTAATATTGTAATAAATTATAAATAATGTTAATATTTTATTAGAAAAGGAGAAAAAATATGAAGAAGAAATTATTAGGATTATTGATTATTATTTGCTCTATGTTTGTTGTATTTAGTACGGCTAGTGCTGAAGAATACTTTAGTGCAGATGAAAATGTTAATGACAGTGGAACATATGAACATTCACATTTTGAAGCAGGTAATATAGTTACATCAAAGAGTAATGTTAATGGTTTATCATTTGTTGCTGGTTCTAATGTAGATATCACTGGAAATAAAGAGTATGGGTTCTTTGCTGGCGAAACTGTTAAAGTAAATGGAATAATTGAAAAAGATTTATTTGCTGCAGGTAATACTGTAACTATTAGCAAAGATGCTAATGTTGGAAGAGATGCATACTTAGCAGGAAATAGTATAACAATTGAAGGAAGTATTGATGGAGCAATATTTGCTGCAGGATCATTAATTAAATTTGACAATGTAACAATAAATGGTGATGTTAACTTAGCAGCAAACACTATTGATATAGCTGGTGATGTAAAAATCAATGGTACTTTAAAAGTAAATGATGATGCAATTATTAATAATGAAAAAGGATTAAGTGCTAATAAAACTGAAAAATATCAAAGTACAAGAGTTAATATTGATTTTTCAGCAAAGATGAGTGATTATGTATTAGATATTCTTAAAACTATTTTTACAGGTTTATTATTAGTATTAATATTCCCAAAAATATTTAAAAAGATTAAATATGATCTACAACCAAAAGATATTGGTATGAATTTATTATATGGTTTATTAGTATTATTTGCTGTACCTATGATATGTGTTGTGGCTTTATCTATTATTGTTGGATTAAGTGTATCTATAATGTTATTAATGTTATATATTATAGCTATTATGATTTCAACTATTCTAACTTCAACAGTAATTGGTTATAATATTTATACTAATTTATTTAATCAAAAAGAAAATATATATTTAAGTATGATTATAGGTATATTAATTGTTAAGATTGTTGCATTTATTCCTGTATTTGGTCCTATATGTTCAATACTTGTATTTCTATATGGACTTGGAATGATTTGGCAATTATTCTTAGATAGAAATAAATAAAAAGATTTGCATATAATTTGCAAATCTTTTATTATTTATTCTTTTTAGTATTCTTTTTACTAACTAGTTTTACTTTAACTCCTCTTCTTGCACCAAAGGCTTTTTTCTTTCCTTCAGGAAGATTAACTTTATATGTTCTCACAAATATCCCTCCATAACTGATATAAATTATAGCATTAATTTAATTAAAAATAAAGAAAATATTGATTTAATAGTTATTTATAAATATAATAAATTACTAAGTGGGTGTATTATTATGGATTATGAAGATATTAAAAATCCTAATGATTTATATTTATTTACTAGAAATAATATTAAGTATGGTTTTATTAATAAGGATAATAAAGTGTTATTAAGATATAATACTGTTGAACAATATTATATGGAAGAATTATTTAGAAATTATAAGTTTCAAAGTCCACAAGAATTATTAATTAGTAAATGTGGTATATGTTATGATCAAAATGAACTAATGAGGGATTGGTTAAAAACTCATGGTTATAATGTAAAAACATACTATACTTCATTAAGAAATCATTCATTATTAGTTTATTACGATAACAATAAATACTATTGGATTGAAACAACATTTAGACCTATTAGAGGAATTCATACATTTAGTAGTTTAGATGCTTTATTTGAATATTATATATCTACTCAAACTGATGAAGATAAAAATTTGTCAATATATGAATATAATAACCTTAATTATGGTTGTGATATATATGATTTTATATCACAGGCAAAAAATTCTAAATTAGTATTAAAAAAATAGTTTATATAAACTATTTCTTTTTCTTTTTATTTGGTTTTTCTTCAACTACTTTAGCTTCTTTTATATCATCTTTTTCATCTTTAGTATCAATACGTTCTTTAATAATATCAACAGTTTTATCAACTGTATCTTTCTTATTAGATAAATAACCAATTATTTGTAATACAGAATAAATAATCATTATAATACCAATAATTTGTATTTCTAAATGTCCTCTTAATATAGTATATAAACCTGCAATTAAAAGTATACAAGCTATAATTAATTGAGTTATAAATGCATTATCATCTTTTCCTAATGATAAAGCAATCATTAATCTTTCTATACCTGTAAATAATATCCAAGCACCAAGTACATATTGAAGTATATGTGATATTAAGCTAGCTAATACTATAAATAATAGTCCAACTACTAATAAAAATATTCCTAATATTAATGTTGCACTTGAATTATTTGAATCTTGTTTTGTTTCATAATAGTTTTTAATAACTAATATTAAACCATAAAACATTAATATACCACCAAATATCATAGATGCAGTTGTAACTACTTGATTAGGATAAGCAAATATTAATGCACCAAATATTAAAAATAATATTGATGATATTAAACTTTTATTTGTTTCTTTAATTACCATATAATCACTCTTTCTAATAAAATTATAAAATAAATTTGTTTTAATAGCAATATATAAACTTTATATATTTTAAAACATGTTATTTTTTGCTATAATATAAATAATTGGGGAGGTAGATATTAATGATTAGTATTGAATCTGCTTTAAAGATAATAAAAAAGCATGGATATAATTCTAAAACTGTTCATCCCTTTATATATAAGAATAATAACGAAATAGGCGTTAATTATTCTTATATAGATAATAAATATGGTATTACAGAAAGAGTAGTATCTTTTCATAATGATATTGATTTAGATTTATTCTTAAAGAGATATCAATGGTATAAATTAAATGGAAAAAAATATAATGTATCTTTAAAACTAAATAATTATGAGGTACCAAATCCAGAAGTATTATATATTAGGAATAATCATGTTATGACTGATAATGAAATGTTTAATATTGAATTACATGATAAAAGAGAAAAGAGTAATTTAAAATTATCTGCTACTAAAAGATATTTAATAGTTGCTGAAGAATTGATGGATCATTATTATCAAGAAAAAGATATTAAAGAAAAATATGTTAAAAATCTATTTAATAAAGAAAAAGAATTACAAAGATATTATTTAGATTTACAAAATTTAGTTGATATATATAATGTTAATAATACTCATCCTTCAATTGAAGAAGAAAACAAGGTATTTAAAACAAATTTAGAATTAGAAAGTGATATTAATTCTAAGATATCTGAGTATAAAAAGAAATTACCTAAGGAAGATGTTTTAAAAGAATTAATAAATGAAGCATGGGGGTTAAATAAATCCTTAGAACTTAATAATAGTTATATGTATGCTCTTAGATATAATGATGATATTGATGAAGAAATGAGATTAGTTGTTACTAAAATAGATTTTATGAAAGAATTATTATCTAAGAAAAGATTTAAAATTATAAATTTAAAAAAGAAATTTGATTCAATTGATAATCAAAGTACATATGAATGTATATATGATGATAATTTTGAAGCAAAATATAAAGAATTTATTAATAATAAATATAATCAAAAAGAAAATATTAATGAATTTAGATTATGTGAATATTTAAATAATTTTAAAAGTAATAAAGAATATGATATTGAAAGAAATGTATTAAGATGTAAAAAAGAAATAACAGAAAAAATTGAAGATTATAATACATCTACTGAGGATGTGAATAATAGTTTAACTAAGCAATTTAATACTAATTTAAATGATGAAGAAAGAAATGCCTTAATATTATATAATTCATTTTATAGAGAATTATTTGATATGATACAAGGTATTAATGATTTTGAAAATTTACCTGCTAATGAAATAATTAATCTATTAAATATTACTAATAATTTTTTACCTTTATATGAAGAGTGTTATACAAAAGTAAAAAAATTATTAGAACTTGAAGATAATAAAGATATTAAAAATACAATATTTAAAGATATATTTTTTACAAGTAAGGAAGAATTTATTAAATCTATTATTAATACTATTAAAACTATAATTAATATTAATAATAAAATGGTATTAAAGTATAATTACAAATTATATTTTAGTACAAATGATTTTGATAGTTTAGGTAATGATAACTTTATTCATACTTCATCTATAATAGCACCTTACTTAATTAATAAATCTAATAATTATAGGGTTATTACTGCTAATGTTAAAAAAGGTATTAATGTTTTATTCTCACCAAAGTTTATTGCAAAACCAATTGATAGTGCTAAAGATAAAACAATAAAAATAGTTAATAATGAAAGTCCAGAAATAATCATTGATACAAGGGATATAATAATTAATAAAGATAAGAATACTGTAATTTATTCTAGATTTAAAACTAATGAAATAAAAACTAAAGATTATACTTATATTGATAAATTTGATTTAGATTATAAAATTAATATCAATAAAGTAACTATAGAAAAGAGGAATATAAATGAATGATAATAATGAAATACCTGAATTACCTAAGATGAATAATGAAGTAATTAAAGAAAAACAAGTTGAAGAAATAAAAGAAACATCAGTTAAAGAAGTAAAAGGGATGAAAGTTTTTTTTAAAGATATAAGAGAATATATAACAAGTAAAAATTCATCTGAATTATTTTCATTATTTTGGAGATTGTTACTAGTTGCTGGTTTTGTAATACTTTTATTTGTTCCATTTCAATTATTAATGGATTTAGGATCTAACTTATTTCTATTATTTGGAGCAAATTATACATCAACTTTAGCAACAATATGGACTAGTGTATGGTATATAGCTTATTCAATATTAGCATTTGTATTATTTTTTATACTATGTAAAGATAGATATTATAAATTTGTTAAGAATCAAAATAATGATAAAAAAGATTATGAAACTAAATAGTTGATAATCTTTTTTAGTGTAAACAATACTTTAGAATGTTTGTAAGCATTATAAAATAATGCTATACTTAAATAAAGAGAGTAGGTGTTGTATGTCTGATAATATAAAAACTATAAAATCAGAACAAATCCCATCTAATTTAGCCAATACTATAAGTATTAATAAAGATATCAATATTGAAAACTATTCATTTGATTCAGCACCTACTAATACTAGTAGTAATTACAATATTAATGATTTTGGTAATGATGCGTTAGATGTATTAAAAAGAACAGGAGCAACTGTTGTTGTAGGTGCTGGAAAAGTATTATCTGGTGTACAAGATGTTGGAGAACATATGGGGGATGGGCTTTTATATGCTGGTGGAAAAATAATTGAAGGAGAAAGCTATGTTACATCACAAATAGTAGGTATTGTTAATAAAGAATATCAAAATAGAATTTTAGATTGGCGTGAAAAATTTAAAGATAATGTAAAAGATGCTATATCAATAGATGTTATAGATAATCTTGAAAATGATGTTTATAATAATACTCCATTAAAAAGTGTTAATGATAATTCTTATCTAAAATATGATAGTAAAGTAGCAAATAGAATTGAAAGTATTAGTTCAATAGTTGGTGAATTAGCAGTTGCAACGGGAACATTAATTGCTAGTGGTGGAACTGCAGCACCAATGTCAATAAATTTAATAGTAAATGGTTCTTTAGGACTGGCAGAGGGAATAGGTATTCAAGCTTCAGATACATACAAACAAAATAAAGATATTACTGGTGCGGAGGAAGCCGGAATTGTGCTTTCTGGAGTTGCTGGATCTGCAAGATGGATTGCCGCTGGAATTTTTGGATCAAAAACAGTTGAAGCATTGGGAAGTATTCGAAGTATTTATTCAATAAGACCATCATTTAGTGAATTAGGACAATCAATTAGGGAGGCATTGACAATACATAAACAAAAAAGAGCAGCTAGATATATATCAACTGCTGTGGCTGGATCAAGACACACTGCAAATGTTATAGATACAATTGGAAGTGCTGCTAATACTATTTCTGATTCTATTGCTAATGGAGATTCTAGATTAAGGACTTCTACTAAAGTAGCAATTGGTGCAACATTTAATATTTTAATGAATGGAGCATTTGATATGATAGGTTATAGAGTAGATAATTCAAGAATTACTGGTTTTGCTGGTGATACTATAAGTGCTGTTGAGGAACAATTGATTCCTACATTTGGTGATATTGTTGAAAATGTTGATTCGGGATTAGATAGTGGTTTTTATGAAACAAGATTTATTGATAAAGTTGTAGATAATGTTTCGGATAGAGCAGCAAGTGGTTTAGAAGAATTAAGAAATAGTTTTGTGGGAAGGAATGATAAAGAATGAAAGATGCTAACAAATTATTACCAATAGGAAGTGTTGTTATGCTTAACAATGGAACAAAAGAAGTAATGATTACTGGTTTTTATACCGTAGCTAATAATGATCTAAATACTGTATATGATTATTGTGGATGTATGTATCCAGAAGGAGTTATTATATCAGATCAAAATTTATTATTTAATCATAATCAAATAGCAAAAGTGTTATTTATTGGTTATAGATCAGATAAGGATATAGAATTTAAACGAAAATTAACTGAAGCTATTAATAAAGAGGATGTAAATGAATAATTACAGTGATTTATACAATGTAAAAAATAGTGTTGCACCATGCAATTTATCTTTGGGTAAAGATAATCCAATATCACTAAAATCAAAAGAAGGTTATGCTTATAGAGTAACGGGAATTGATCAAATTAATGATATTATAAATTGTGGTTATGTTAGACCAAAGGAATATGGTGTAAGAGGACAAAATCATGGAGATATTATTTATTGGTCTATTGGTGGGAACGTATGTTATTATGATAAAAGACCTGTTCTTGAAATATCTCTTTCAAAAGTTCATGACGGACAAATTGGTGCTATTCCTTTAGATGATTTATCTGGTATATGGATTTATGACGAAATAACAAATAGTTATGTTAATAAAATAGAAAATATTAAATCATTATATGTTGATTTACAAGATAATTATAAACATAGATAATAATAATTAATTATGTAGATATTATTTTAGTAATATCTTTTTTTATTAAAAAAACTTGTAAAAATAGGTATTTTGTAGTAATATCTTATAGGTGTTTTCAAAAGAAACGGGGTAGTATATATGGATAAGATTATTAATATTGCTGTTGTGGCACATGTTGATGCTGGTAAAAGTACTTTGGTAGATGCACTTTTATCTCAAAATGGTGCATTTAGGGATAATGAAGTTGTTGAAGCACAAGTAATGGATAGTAATGACCTAGAAAGAGAAAGAGGTATTACTATTTATTCTAAACCATGTGCTATTCATTATAAGGATTATAAAATTAATATAGTGGATACACCAGGTCATGCAGATTTCTCATCTGAAGTAGAAAGAATTATGAGAACAGTTGATACTGTTGTTTTAATAGTTGATGCTAAAGAAGGACCAATGCCACAAACTAGATTTGTATTAAAAAAAGCTTTAGAACAAAATTTAAGACCAATATTATTTATTAATAAAATTGATAAAAAAGATGCCAGAGCTGAAGAAGTAGTTAATATGACATTTGATTTATTTATGGAACTTAATGCTACTGATGAACAATTAGATTTTCCAATCGTTTATGGTATTGCAAGAGAAGGAAAGGCAGCTCTTTCAGTTGATGAAGAAATGAATGATGTAACTCCACTTTTAGATGTTATATTAAATCATGTAAAACCATATGAAGGAAATAAAGATGATAATTTAAGAATGCAAATATGCCAATTAGATTATGATTCTTTTATTGGTAGATTAGGTATTGGTAGAATTACATCAGGTATGATTAAAACTGGTGAAACTGTTACTCTTGCTAGAAATGGTACTGATAAAACTGAAGATTTTAGAGTTACTAAACTTTTTGTTGAAGAGGGTATAAGAAGAACAGAAGTTAATGAAGCATATTATGGTGACATTGTTACAATTGCAGGATGTTCAGATATCTCAATTGGTGATACAGTATGTCAAAAAGGAGTTGTTGATCCTCTTCCACCAATTACTATTGAAAGACCAACAATGTCAATGAACTTTATGGTTAATTCATCACCTTTTGCTGGTCAATCTGGTAAATTCTTAACTTCAAGACATATTAAAGAAAGATTGGAAAAAGAATTAGAAACAAATGTAGGTTTAGAAGTTGAAGAACTTCCAGGCTCTGATGGTTTTAAAGTATCAGGTCGTGGTGAACTTCACTTATCTGTTTTATTAGAACAAATGAGAAGAGAAGGATATGAATTGTGTGTTTCTAAACCTGAAGTATTATATGAAGAAATTGATGGACAAAAATGCGAACCATTTGAAAATGTAATAGTAAATACACCACAAGAATATGCATCTACAGTTATTTCAGATTTACAAGAAAGAAAAGCTACACTTAATATAATGACTAATTCTGAAACAGACGAAAACTATGTTCATTTAGAATTTAGTGCACCAACAAGAGGTTTAATTGGTTATAGATCTGCATTTATTACTAACACTAAAGGTGAAGGTATTATGGTAAGATCATTTGAATCATATAAACCATATGTTGGAGATATTCAAGGTAGAAAAAATGGAGTATTAGTATCAATGGAAAATGGTAAAACATTAGGTTATTCATTATTTAACCTACAAGATAGAGGACAATTAATAGTTGGACCTGCTGTTGATGTATATGCTGGTGAAATAGTTGGTATTAATAATAGAGATAATGATTTAAATGTTAATCCTTGTAAGAATAAAGAAATGTCAAATACAAGAAGTAAAGCGAGTGATGATGCAATTGCATTAGTACCACCTAAAACATTTAATCTTGAAGAATCACTAGAATTTATTGCTGATGATGAATATGTTGAAATTACTCCTGATGCAATAAGAATGAGAAAGAAAATACTAGATGCTTCAGAAAGATTTAGACAAAATAGAAAATAATGTGGATAAATAAATGTTTATCCACATTTTTTTATAGTGTAATATACTCTCTAGATAAAATTCTTTCATCTGAAACATATTCCATAATAAAATGATTATCTTTCTTACATATAATTATTCCAATGGTTTTATCTTGATTTATTGTT
>CACZPQ010000030.1 GCA_902783185.1 uncultured Erysipelotrichaceae bacterium | reverse complement strand
CTAGATAATATTCTTTTATCAGAAACATATTCCATAATAAAATGATTATCTTTCTTACATATAATTATTCCAATAGTTTTATCTTGATTTATTGTTTTTAGATTCTTATCTATATAATTCATATAGGTTTCTATTTGACCTATATGTTCTTTTTTTAATTCTGTTATTTTAAGTTCAATAACTACAAAACAATTATAAATAAAATTAAATAATAATAAATCTATATAGTTATATTCATTACCAAGTTTTATTTTATATTCAAATCCTACATAAGTAAAACCTTCACCTAGTTCATATAAAAAGTTATCTAGATTTTCTAATATTAAATGATGTAATGCTTTTTCAGATATAATTTCTTTATTATTAGATTTAATAACAATTGGATTCTTAACAAAATCTTTAATGTTTGTTTCTTCTTTAATTGCTAGTTTATTTTTAGTAGATTCAGGCAATCTTTCATATTCTTTTGATTTAATAATGTTTCTTAGTTGGTTTCTAGTTAAATGATTAGTTATACATCTATCAATGTAATAATTAATTTTATTTATATCATTTAAAGGAATTAATGCTTGATAATGACTCCATGATAGTTGCGCAATGTGCGCAACATTCTTAAATAAAATATAAAACTGCCTCATTCTTGTTAATGATGTATAATCATATTTCTTTCCTAATTCATTAGTTAATCTTTTAGAATACTCTTTAATTAAACCATCACCATACTTAGCTTTTTCTTCACCACCTTGTGCTTCGATTAATAGTTTTCCAACTGACAAATAGGACTCTAAATCATTTTTATTCTTAGAGTAATCTTTTACTTTTTTGTATACTTCATTATAAGTGAGTATATCTTTTATTTGATTATAGTAATTATTATCTTTCAAGAATATACCTCCTTTCTAATCACAAGATTCAACATTTTTATTCATAATAAAAGGACTAATAATTATAAATAATTAATTAGTCCCTCTACTAATATTATTCTAGATAAATCCTTGATTTCCTTTTTATTTTTTTAAAATATACAAAATTTTACATAATAAATAGATAAAAAAATGTAAAAAGTGTTAAGTGCTTAACATTATTCTTTGCAATAGTGTGTAAATTGATTTATAATTATTATAAGGTGAAGATGGTATGGCGAAGAAAAAGAAATCTAAAAGTGAATCAGTATCAAATAATAAATATTCCTTTGAATTAATAGGACTTCTTTTAATTGTTGTTGGAATATTAGGTTTTGGTTTTGGTATAGTTGGCTCGTTTATTAAAAAATTTGCAATATTTTTAGTTGGAGAATGGTGGCCAATTATTTTACTCTTTGTTATTATAATTGGTATTAGAATGATAGTTTCTAGAAAAAATATTAAATATTTTGCACCAAAATATATAGGCTTTTATCTATTATTTATTGTTATACTAATACTATCACATTATTCATATATTGATTCTAATAATACATTTGGTGCTGTTATTAATGCTACTAAAGATAGTTATATGGCAAGAATAGCAACAATTTCAGGTACTGGGCCAATATTATCATCTGGTGAAGCTGCAATATCTGTTGGCGGTGGATTTATTGGTGCCTTTTTTGCAGGATTATTTGTTCAATTATTTAGTTTAATTGGAACTATTATAGTTTCAATTGTTATTGGCATTGTTGGATTTATAATGATGCTTGATTTAAATGTTAAGGAAATAATGGCTAAGATTAAAGACATTCATGAAAAACTACATCAAGATGATGAAGATGAAGATGATGATGAAGAAGACGATGAGGAAGAAGATTTTAAAGAAAAAGAATTAGATAATAAAATTGTTATTACTAGTGTTGAAGATTTGAAACAAAAACCACAAATTCAAAATACAGAAGTAAAACAAGAAGTTGTAAATGCTAATGTTGAAAATCATCCATATAAATTACCTCCAATAACATTACTTGATGAAAATAAGAATAATGGTAAGGTTAATTCAAATGACTTTATAAGAAGTAATAAAGGAATTTTAGAAAGAGTATTAAAGGAATTTGGATTTAATGCTCAAGTAGTTGAAATACATATTGGCCCTGCAGTTACTCAATATGAACTTCATGTTCAAGCAGGTACTAAATTAAATAAAATTGTAAGTTTAAATAAGGAATTAGCCTTAGCATTAGCAGCTAAAGATGTTAGAATTGAAGCTCCAATTCCTGGAAAGAGTACTATTGGTATTGAAATACCAAATCAAAATATTGCTCCAGTTAAAATTAGGGAAGTATTAGGTAATATTCCAAATAGTCAAAGCAATGCAAAAGTACTAGTATCTTTAGGAAAAGATATTATGGGTCGTGTACAAACTGCTGATATTTCTAAAATGCCACATTTACTTGTTGCTGGTTCAACTGGTTCTGGTAAATCAGTATGTATCAATTCGTTTATTGGATCTATATTAATGCAATATAGACCTGATGAAGTTAAATTAATGTTAGTAGATCCAAAAAAAGTAGAACTTTCTAATTACAATGGTGTACCACATTTAATGTGTCCTGTTGTAACAGACCCTAGAAAGGCTAGTGTTGCTCTTCAAAAAATGGTATCTGAAATGGAAAGAAGATATAATGAATTTGAAGATAAGAGAGTAAAAAATATTATTGGTTATAATGAATTAGTCGAAAAAGAAAATAATAAGAGACCTGGTAGTATGCAAAAAATGCCATATATAGTTATCATTATTGATGAACTTGCAGACCTTATGATGGTTGCTGCCAAAGATGTTCAAGATTCAATAATGAGAATAACACAAATGGCAAGAGCAGCTGGTATGCATTTAATTGTTGCAACTCAAAGACCTTCAACTGATGTTATTACAGGTGTTGTAAAAGCAAACATTCCATCTCGAATTGCATTTGCAGTCGCATCACAAATAGATTCAAGGACAATTTTAGATCATCCAGGTGCTGAAAAATTATTAGGTAAAGGAGATATGTTATATCTTCCAATGGGTGAAAATGATCCAATTAGAATTCAAGGATGTTTTATATCAGATCAAGAAATTGCTAAATTAATAGATTATGTTTCAAAAGAACAAGTTGCTCAATATGATAATACAATAGCTGAAACTCCTGTTGCTGATGATCATAATCCTGTTTCTGGAGATCCGGAAGAATATGAAGATCCACTTTATGACCAAATCGTCGAATTTGCAATTTCAACAGGTAAGATATCTGCATCACTTGTTCAAAGAAGATTTAGATTAGGTTATAATAGAGCAGCAAGAGTAATAGATCTTTTGGAAGAAAGAGGAATTATCGGTCCTGCTAATGGATCTAAACCAAGAGAAGTACTAGTAAAAGTAGAAAACTCAGAAAATAATTAAACTAAAATTTATATTTTAGTTTTTTATTTTTCTATAAATATTGCAAAAATAATTAATAATTGATATAATTTAAGTGCTTTTTAGTAGGTGATATAAATGAAAATTAATTCTGTTGATCTAAAAAAATTAGCAGTAAGAATTAGTCAATATCCTGATGATGGTTTACCTGAGTTCTTGCTTGTTGGTAGATCAAATGTTGGAAAATCAAGTTTTATAAACGCAATTATTAATCGTAAGAATTATGCTCATACATCATCAACTCCAGGAAAAACTCAAACACTAAATTTTTATATTATTAATGATAGTTTTTATTTAGTTGATGTTCCTGGCTATGGTTATGCTAGTGTTGATAAACAAACACAAAAGAAATTTGGAATGATGATTGAGGAATACTTAAAGACTAGAAAAGTATTAAAAAGAGTATTTTTACTTATTGATTTTAGGCATAAAGTTCCTGAAGATGATATTTTAATGTATAATTTTTTAAAGTATTATAATATTCCAGTAACTATTGTTGCTACCAAGTATGATAAAGTGAATATGAGTTTAAGAGTTAAAAATGAAAAACTAATTAATGATGCTTTTGATTTAACTGAAGGAGATAACATAGTATATTTCTCATCTATTACTAAAAAAGGTAGAGATGAAATTTATGAACTTATTGAAAATAATGTAAATATGGAGGCTTAAGTGCTTCTTTTTTCTTTATTATTTTTAAAATTTAGTTTATACTTGTTATAATTAATAGGTTATGATAAACTATTTAACCGAAGAGAAAGAGGGTGTCTAATAATGAAACATTGTGTTTGTTTAATTGGTAGACCTAATGTTGGTAAATCTACTTTATTTAATCTTTTAATTAAAGAAAAAAGATCAATAATATTAGATACTCCAGGAATTACTAGAGATAGAGTATATGGTAATGTAACATATAATAATAAAAATATTCTTTTAATTGATACTGGTGGAATCGATATTGAAGATAAAGATTTTAACAAAGATATTAGAGCACAAGCTGAACTTGCTATTGAAGAAGCTGAAGTGGTTGTTTTTGTTGTTGATGGAAGAGAAGAATTAAATCCAAACGATTTTGTTATTAGAGATATATTAATGAAATCTAATAAAAAAGTTATAGTTGCTGCGAATAAATTAGATAATCAAAAGATGATTGATGAAAATATATATCGTTTTTATGAGTTGGGATTTGATAATATTATAGGAATTTCATCTATACAAAATAGTAATATATCTGATCTTTTAGATGAAGTAACTAAAGATTTTACTGAAAGTGAAGAAAAAGAAGATGAAAGTATTAAGTTTTCTTTCATTGGAAGACCAAATGTTGGAAAATCATCACTTATAAATGCTTTACTAAATAAGGAAAGAGTAATTGTTTCTGATATTGCTGGCACAACAAGAGATAGTGTTGATACTAAATTCAAATATAATGGAGAGGAATTTACTGTTATTGATACTGCAGGAATGAGAAAAAAGGGAAAGATTTTTGAAGCAATAGAAAAATACTCTTTAATTCGAAGTTTAAAGGCTATAGATAGATCTGATGTATGTTGTTTAGTAATAAATGCTGAAGAAGGTATTATTGAACATGATAAACATATATTATCTTATGCTATTGATGCTAAAAAAGCAGTTGTATTAGTTGTTAACAAATGGGATACTGTAGGTGATGCAAATAGTGCATTAAGGGAATGGAAAGAAAAGATTAAATATAATTTTCAATTTGCACCATATATTAAAGTAGTTTATTTAAGTGCTAAAACAAAAAAAAGAATTAATACTTTAATGCCTGCGATAATTGAAGCTAATGAAAATACTAATAAAGAAATAAAGACTAATTTATTAAATGATGTAATTAGAGATGCTGTTGCTCTTCATATACCACCATCATATAAAGGAAAAAGATTGAAAATATATTTTGTATCACAAACTGAAAGTAAACCACCTGAATTTACATTTAATGTAAACAACAAAGGTTTAGTACATTTTAGTTATGAAAGATACTTGGAAAACAAAATAAGAGAGGCTTTTGATTTAACTGGAACTCCAATTATAATAAAGTTTAAAAATAAAAAAGAAGAATAACATAAATAGGTATTTATCATATATTATATTAGGTGATAAATAATGAATTTAGATGACAATTTTTTTGAAAAAGTTGAAAAGAAAACTAATGTAGATAAAGCAACCATTATGGATTTAGCTAATGAATTAAATAATGGTAACATGAAAAATGAAAATACAATTAGAAAGGTAATACAAACATTATCTTCAATAACTGGAAAGAATGTTTCAAAGGAAAAAGAAGATAAAATTGTTAATACTGTTTTAAAGGATAATGTTCCAAAAGATGTTGATAAATTGTTTTAACATCTTTTTTTGTTTTTATTTATTAAAATTATATAACGATTAAGAGCTAATACTATTAAGATTTTAATTTGACTGAAATATATGGATATACAACAAAAGCATTTAATCAACAGGTTCAAAGGAATATAGAAAAGTTTGATGATGATTTCATGTTTTAATTGACTGAAAAAGAATATTTTATACCTTTACAATATCGATAAAAAAAGTTAAAATATTATTAGTAAAATATATATAGAAAAGAGATTTATTTATGATACAAAGTATTTATTATGTGTTTTTTTCAATAACATTATTTTATGGATTATATTATGCCTTTGTTGGTATTTTTGGTTTCTTTAGGCCAAGAAACTTTAGAATTAAACCACATCAACCAAAACATAAATTTGCTGTTATTATTCCTGCAAGAAATGAAGCAGATGTAGTAGGCCATTTAGTTGAATCTTTAAAGAATAGTAATTATCCAGAAAAACTATATGATATCTATGTGGCTGTAAATAATACTACTGATAATTCTAAAGAAGTTGCAAAAAAAGCTGGTGCTAAAGTAATTGATGTTAAAATAAAAGTTAAGTCTAAGGGTGAAGTATTAAATTATGTATTTGATGAATTAAGAGATGATAAGTCAATTGATGCATATATTATTTTTGATGCTGATAATATAGTTCATCCAGATTTTTTAAGTAGAATGAATGATACATTGTGTACTGGTTTTAGAGTAGCACAAGGTTTTAGAGATTCAAAAAATATTACTGATAATTGGATCAGTGGATCTTATTCATTATTCTATTACATGCAAAACTTTTTCTTAAATAAAGCTCATATGACTTATGGAAGTACTGCTAATATCAATGGTACTGGTTTTATGATTAGTAAAGAAAAAATTGATACTGAAGGTTTTAATACTAAAACAATGACAGAAGATATTGAATTTACTGCTCAATGTGCATTAAAAGATGAACCAATAGCTTTTGTTGAAAATGCTATAACATATGATGAACAACCTGTAAATTTTGTTGCTTCTTGGAAACAAAGAAAAAGATGGTCAGTTGGTACTTTACAATGTATGAAAATTTATAATTTTAAACTATGGAAACATTTCTTAAAAACTGGATCATTACCTGCTTTTGATATGTCAATGAATTTTATTGCACCAGTTATTCAAGTTATTTGTTTAATTGAATTCTTTGCATTAATAGTATTTAGAATATTTAATATTCAATTATATGATGTATTTTCAACATTATTCTCTAGTGGAGTTATATTCTTAGCTCTATCTTATATAAGTGGTGTAATTGTTAGTATATTTGTTATTAAATATAACAAAAGAAAATCAAAAAGTGTTATTAGTGCCATTGTATTATTTGCATTATTTATACTTACATGGGTACCAATAAATGTTGTATGCTTGTTTAAAAAGAATTTAAAATGGGAAGAAATAAAACATAGTCGTAGTATTGCTGCTACTGAAATAGGAAGTTCTAAGTAATGGATGATTTGTTAACTAAAACAAAGAATGATTTATTAATAAGTGTAAATGATATTAATACATTAAAGAAATATGAAATAGATGTTAATGAATTTACAACAATTAATGAATTAATATTTAGAATAGAGGATATAATTAATAATGAAGATTTATCAAGTGATGAAATTGATGAATTAGATTATATAAGTGAGACTTTACAAGAAAGAAATTATTATATGAATACAAATAAATAAAGACTTGAACTTAATAAAAAAATATAATAGAATATATAACTAGTGTTAGAAACGAGGTTACTTTAATATGGCAAATAAAAAGAAAAATAGTAATACGTCAAAAAAGAAAACAACAAAAAAAAGTAATTCAACAACCAAGAAAGTAAATTCAAGTAAAAAAACAACTAGTACAGCTACTAAGAAGGTAAATACACCTAAAAAGACAACAACTACAAAAAAAAGAACAACACCTAAGTCTTCTTCGACTGGTGTAAAGAATACAAAATCTAAGGTAGTAAAAAAAGATGAGATAAAAATTATATCTGGTGATGTAGAAAAAGTTGAAAAGGAAGTAAAATTACCTAAATTAAAGACTGAACAAAAAGAAGTATCAAAAAATACTAATAATCCAGAAATTGTAATGAAAACTGAGGAATATACTGTTCTTAAAAAAGATCCTATTAGATATAAAGGAAAAGAGAAAAGTGCTCCTGTTCAAGGTAAAAAAAGAATAGTAAAATCCAATGCTAAAAAAGTAGAAAAAAGTAAAAAGAGTGACTTTTTAAAAACTATAAATAAATTAAGAAGAAAAATAAAAATATATGGAATTAATAGTGTTATTCCAATTAAATATATAGTTGTTGGTATTATAATACTTGCTTTATTAATAATAACACCAAAAATATTTAGTTTATTTGATAAAAAATCAAATCTTGATTTATCATCTATACCAGATAGAATAGATCAATTAACTACTGTATCATTTGATTTAGATGATGTAAGTGGTATTATTAGCGCATCTGATGCGTATGGTTCTTTAAAAGATTATTATGAGTATGATTTTAAGGAAACTATTGGATTAAATCCTACTTATGTTAATGATTATGTTATTAAGATTAATAAGTCTAAAAAACAAGCATTTATTGCAATTAAACCAGTTGATAACTATTACGATGAAGTAAAAAATGTAATTGATGCATTTTTAAAAGATAATGAAATAAAAAAATATCAATATCTTGAATATCAAGGATATCAAATATATATTAAGAGTGATAATGATGCTGTTGTTGTTTCAAAAATCAAACAATCACAACAAAGAGTATTTAATATAATGAAAGATCTAAAGAAAGAAGATATTGAAAAAGAATTAAAAGTTTCCGATGCTGATTATGATGAAGCTTTAGTTAAAACACCAATGGTTGTTAAATCAGATACATGTGGATATGTAATATTTAAACCAAAAAATCAAAGTTCTAAAGAAAAAATCAAAAATTTAATGGAAGATTATTATAAAGGACTTGAAGCTAAATGGCAAAACAATGAAGATAATAGAACATTAGTTCAAAATAGATATTTTGAAGAATACAAAGGATACTTAATATATATTGTTTCACATGATAATAATTTAGTATTGCAGTTATTAAAGAGTTAGTTTAACTCTTTTTTTATGTAAAATTTATGTAAAATTGTTAATTTTTTTAATTTTTACTAATTTTAAAAATTGGATATATAAAAACTAATCAATTTTGAAAAATGGCTTAAGAAGATTTTAAAAATTGGCAATGTTTTTTTGTTCCAATATTGAAAAATGGCATTTTGACACTCCTTTTTTATTTTGCTAGTGTAAAAAATCAAGAAAGGAGGTATTATGTTGAATCAAGTAATTTTAGTTGGAAGATTAACTAAAAATCCAGAAATTATTGAAACTGAATCAGGAAAGAAAATGACATATATTAATATAGCAGTTCAAAGACCATTTAAAAATGTTGATGGAATATATGAAACTGATTTTATTTCATGTGTATTATGGAATAACATTGCTGAAAATGCAGTAGAGTATACTAAAACTGGTGATGTTATAGGTATTAAAGGAAGAATTCAAACTGAAAGATATGAAGATGAAGAAGGTAATATGAAATATATTACTGAGATAATTGCAGAAAAAATTACTTTCTTATCTTCATCAAAATCTAGTGTAGAATAATTAGAAAAGCACTTAAATAAAACATTCAATAAAAAACAATTCATGTGAGTTGTTTTTTTTTCATATTATATATTAGGTGGATAAAATGAAATACTATAAATATTTTTTGATAATTATAATAATTTTAGTTAGTTTTTATGTAACTGAAAAATCTGCTTTATTCTTAAGAAATAAGGATCCTATTATGCAAACCATTAAAGAATACTCTAAGGATTATAATATTGACCCAATTGATGCAGTTATTGATAATAATTATATTATACCTGGAATGTATGGTAAAAGAGTGAATGAAATAAAAAGCTTAATGAAAATGAAAAGTTTAAAAACATTTAATAGTTTATTTTTAAAAACTGATTCAATTAAACCTAATGTTTCACTAGAAAACAATAAAGATAAAATAATAAATAAAGGAAATGCAAAGAAAAATGCTATATCTATTATTTTAGAAAACGATGAAACAAATGTGATAACATATTTAGTAAGTGAAAAAATAGATGCTTCAATACTTGTTGATAAAGAAAGTATAAACAATAATAACTTTGAACAAATAAATAATGATTTTAATAATTATGATAGTGTAGAAAAAATATTAAATAAAGATAAAAATAATACTAATATATGTATTATTAATAGAACAAACAAAAATTTTTGTATAAGACATAAAAAATATTTAGTTGAACCTACTTACGTGTTATCATCAAGTAATCTAGTGATAATAAAAAACAAAGTAGTATCTGGTGATATTATTTTAATTAAAGATAGTGTATCAATAGATGATTTATCATATTTAATTAATTATATAAAGAGTAAAAACATTAAAATAGTTAAATTAAGTGAATTAATTAAAGAAAATTAAGTATAATGCCTAACATTAATTATTCAATTAACATAAAATACATTAAGAAAGGATGTAATTTTATGTTTTTTAATTCAGAATTTAACTTTGATGATTTTAATAATGTAACTACTACTAGTGATATGAAAAAAGATATGAAAATGGATAATCAAAACTGCGATTTAGAAGGAGTTATGTGTCCACAAGTGTGTGAATGTCCAAGAGAAAGATGTTGCACAAGAGATATTCATCACTGTGTTGAACATATAGTACCTATTAATACTAAAATAATTAATCATCATATTTATCATCATGTATATAAACCAGTATATACGTGCACTGAAGAAAATGTTTGTTCACAAGATTGTTCTTGTATGTAAGACCTAATTAGGTCTTTTTATTTTTTTATTTTTGTTATATAATTATATAGAGGTAAGGTTTATGAAAAAAAATGGATTTACAGTATTTGATATTTTAATTGTAGTTGCTTTACTTGCAATAACTGCATTATTTGTTATACCAAAAGTATCTCATGCTTTGGATGAAAGTAATAACAAAGATTCTGTTTATGCTGAAATATTAGCTAATTATTTATCACTTGCTGAAAAGTATGGAAACGAGAAAAAAGATTCAGTTAAAGAAAATGATGGAATGATTATATCTGTTGATGATTTAATTAAAGCTGGGTATATTAATACTTATCAAGGAGATATAATAGATATAAGAGATAATACAACAAAAATGAATAATATTAAATTCAGTTTAATATATAATGAAGAAAATGATAGTGTTTATGCACAAGTTAATTAATAGATAGCAATATCTATTTTTTGCTTGTCAACATAAGTGTAAAATTTGTGTACAAATAGTGTACATGGTGTAAAATGTATAGTAAAATGTTATTGTAAGGAGATGATCGAGTATGTTATACCCTTCAATAGACAAGTTACTAAATAATGTGAATTCTAAATATCAATTGGTAAATGTTGTTGCAATAAGAAGTAAACAAATGTGTGAAAACAACCATTATCAAATGAAAGAAGAAGATTATAAAAACAAGAAAGAAATAGGTAGGGCTTTGGAAGAAATAGAAAAAGGGTTAGTTAAAATAATTGACTAACATTCTATTTTTTTAATTTTTGAAAAGAGGTTAGTAGTGTGAATAATAATGATATAGAAATATTAGATAATAATATTGATAATAGCAATAGTAGTGAATCAAATAATATGAATAATAAACCAAAAAAATCTAAAAAAGGATTAATAGTAATTATTCTATTATTGTTAATAATTGCTGGTTTATGTACATTTATATACATGAAGAAGGATGTATTATTTAATAGTGGTAATAATTCGAACAATACTAATGAAAATAATAATACAAATAATACTGTGGAATCAATTGAAGAAGAATTAACTGATCAAGATTTAAAAAAAAGAATCACTAATAAGGTTAGTTTAATAATTCCATCTGAAGAAAATGGAAGTGGTTTTTGGTTTTTTAAATTTAAAGATACAATTCTAAATAAAGAAGTTGTTTTATCAGATGAGGATAAATTAAGATTAGCTTTGGGACAACACTATGGTGAGGAATATAGATTTAAAATTGGTCAAGCAAATAATGATAAATTCAAAGAAATATATATAAATGATTTGGATTCTGAAGAAATAGGTTACAAACGTCAAATAATTGAAATTGAAAAAGATTATTTTTATTTATTTGGAAAAACTATTCCAAAGTATTATGAAGAACTTCCTGGTTGTCCACATTATTTTTATGATAATGTAGATAAGTTTTATTTTTCAATTCATAGTTGTGGTACTGGAATAGGCTTTGGTACTTTAACATATGTTAATAAAATAACACAAAAAGATGATGAAATTTATATATATATAAGTGCAGAGTATTACGAATATAATGAAAATAATAAATTAATAATATATTCAGACCATAATAAGACTAATGTAGTACAAGGAGATGAAATTAATTCGTCTAATTATGATAAATTTTCTGAATATAAATTAACATTTACTAAAGATGGAAATGATTATTATTATAAATCAATTGAAAGAACAAAATAGTTTTAATTCTTTATAAGAATGAAAGGGAGTAATAATATGAATGAAGTAAATAATAATGTAAGTAAAGTAGAACAAAATACAGTAAATGTTCAAGAACCGGTAAATATGGTTAATAATGTTAACAATCAACCACCAAAGAAATCTAAGAAAGGAATAATAGTAATTATTCTATTATTGTTAATAATTGCAGGTTTATGTACATTTATATACATGAAGAAGGATGTATTATTTAATAGTGGTAATAATACTAATGAAAATAATAATGTAAGCGATGATAATACAAATAATAATCAAACAAATGTTAAGCAGACTAATAATCAAGTACCACCTGAAGTTAAAGCAGATATTTTGAAAACAATATTTTTAACTGAAAATGGCGTAGAAAGAATGAGTACTGAGGAAATTAGTAAATATTCGAAAGAAATAAAAAAAGAATTAATCGGAACAGATTATTATGATGATGTTTTTGGTATGAATCCTTTTTTTGATAATGGTTTTGAAGATTTTGACTTTAAAATTGATGGTGGTGAAAAAAGAATATCAGAATTAAATGCTGATTCAAAAAAATATTTAATATGGAATTATGCCATAAAATATAAAATGTATGGACATTATGAACCAACAAATGAAAATCATCCATGTCGCTCTGGTACAGGAGAGTGTTGGACATTATCTGAAGATAATTATAAAAAAATTGCTAAAAAATATGGAATAAGCGAAAATGGACAAACTATTTTTCCGGCAAATGAATATGAAAACGGTATGTATTTATACTTTCCAGCAGGAAGTTTGGGTTCAATTAGCAAAATAACTGATAAATTAGATATTTATAAAAATAATAATGATATTATAGTTAAATATGATATAAAGTTAAATTGGGTTATTGATAATTCAGTAGCTCTAAATGAAACAATTAAATACACATTTAAACAAAATACTGAAGGGGACTATTATTTATATAGTGTTAATGCTACATCAAATAAATAAAATAGTTAGTGTAAACTAACTATTTTTTTGGTAAAATATATATAAGGGAGATGGATATTGATGGAAAAAGTAATATTAGTAGATGGTAATAACTTATTATTTAGAAGTTATTTTGCTACAGCTTATACTGGTAATGTAATGACAAATTCAAAAGGATTTCCTACTAATGCATTATATGGTTTTATTTTAATGATGAATAAAATTATTGAAGAAGAAAAACCTAAATATATTGCAGTAGCTTTTGATATTGGTAAAAATTTTAGAAAGCAAAAATATCCTACATATAAAGATGGTAGAGCAAAAACTCCTGATGAATTAAAGGCACAAATACCATACTCAAGAAAAATACTTGATGCAATGGGTATTAAGTATTTTGAACTTGAACCATATGAAGCAGATGATATAATTGGAACTTTAGCTAAACAAGCTGAATTAGATCCAGAATTTGATGCTACTATTATTTCTTCAGATAAAGATTTATTACAATTAATATCTCCACAAGTAGATGTAAAACTATTAAAACAAAAAGATTATATTAGATATAATCGTGATACTTTTTATAAAGACTATAACTTTGAACCAATAAGAATGATTGATTTTAAAGCCTTATCAGGGGACCCATCAGATAATATTCCTGGTGTTAAAGGTGTAGGTGAAAAGAGTGCTATATCACTATTAACTAAATATGATACTATCGAAGATATATATGATCATATTGATGAAATTACAGGCAAATTAAAAGAGAAATTAATTAATGATAAAGAAAGTGCCTTTATGTCTAAGGAAATAGCAACTATTTATAGAGAAGTTCCAATAGATACTGATTTTAATAAAATGTTATATTTAGGACCTAAAGAAGATGAATTGATTGAACTATATGAAGATTTAGAATTTAAATCATTTATTAATAAGTTTGAAACAAAAAAAGAAAAAAAAGAAGTAGTAATTAATACTATAAATGTAAATAATACTGAAGATATTGAAGATACAGATATTTATTCTTATTATATAGAATCAGATCAATTAAATTATCATAAAGCTAATATAATTGGAATGTCATTGTCAACTAAAACTAATAATTATTACATTAAAAAAGAATTAATAAGTGATGTATTAAATAAAATAAAGAATAAAACTTTATATACTTTTGATTTAAAAAAGAATATAGTTTTATTAAATAAAAATAATATTGAATGTCCAAATACAATTTATGATTTGATGATGTCATCATATTTACTTGAGTTATCTGAAAGTGATGATATTAATGTATTAATGAATAATGATGGAATAGATATGCCAAAACTATCTGATTTAGTTAAATTAGATAATATTAATGATTTAATTGTTAAAAAATCTAGATATATTTATGATACTAGAGACGAGTTAATGACAAGATTAAAAACTGAAGAAATGGATAATCTATTCTTAACAATTGAAATGCCTCTTATTAAAGTATTGGCTAAAATGGAAATAGAAGGGATTAAATGTGATGCTAAAGTACTTGATGAGATGGCAAGTGATTATAAAGTGAAAATAGATGAATTAACTAAAAAAATATGGGAATTAGCAGGAACTGAATTTAATATAGCATCTCCAAAACAATTAGGTGATATTTTATTTGAAAAACTAAATTTACCATATGGAAAGAAAAATCATAAAGGTTATTCAACTGATGCAAAGGTATTACAAAAACTAAAAGATATTCACCCAATTATTAATGATATTTTAGATTATAGAAACGTTACAAAACTATATAATACATATCTTGTTGGATTAAAAGATTATATTCATGAAGATGGAAAAATACATACAATTTATAGACAAAATATGACTAGAACAGGAAGATTATCTTCAGTAGAACCAAATCTTCAAAATTTACCTGCAAGAGATGAAGATGGAAGAAAGGTTAGAATTGCATTTACTCCATCAAATGATTTATTTATGTCCTCTGATTATTCTCAAATAGAACTTCGAATTTTAGCACACATAAGTGGTTCAAGAGAACTTCAACAAGCTTTTATTAAGGGAGAAGATATACACTCACGTGTTGCTGCTGATATTCATGAGAAAGATATTAATGATGTAACACCATCAGAAAGAAAAGCAGCCAAAGCTGTTATATTTGGGATAGTATATGGCATAACTGGTTTTGGTTTAGGTGAGGATTTAGGTATATCTGCAAAACAAGCAAAAGAATTTATTGATAAATATTATGAACTATATCCAGGTGTTAAAAAATATATGGAAAATATTGTTAAAGAAGCTTACTCTGAAGGCGTTGTAAGAACATTATTTAATAGAAAAAGAACTATTCATGAACTTCAAAATAAAAATTTTATGGTTAGACAGTCTGGTGAAAGAATAGCTCTTAATACACCAATTCAGGGAACTGAAGCAGATATTATGAAAATGGCAATGGTTAAAATAGATGAAGAATTTGAACGTAATGGTATTAAAAGCAAAATGATTTTACAAGTTCATGATGAGTTAATATTTGACTGTGTTAAAGAAGAAAAAGATACTGTTCAAAAAATAGTTAAAGATATTATGGAAAATATTATAAAACTTGATGTTCCAATTATTGTATCATCTGATTTTGGTGATAATTGGTATACAACTAAGTAGGTGATAAAGATGCCTGAAATAGCGGAAGTAGAAACAGTAAGAAATGTTTTAAAAAAACAAATATTAAATAAAGAAATAGTAGATATTAAAGTATTATATTCTAATATGATAGAATCTGATTTAAATGAATTTAAACAAGTAATAATTGGAAAAACGTTTAATGATATTTTAAGAAGAGGAAAGTGGTTAATATTCGATTTAGATGGTTATTATCTTATTTCACATCTAAGAATGGAAGGTAAATACTTTATTAAACCACTAAATGAAAAAATTGAAAAACATGAGCATGTTATTTTTGAGTTTATTGATAATTCTACATTAAGATATCATGATACAAGAAAGTTTGGTAGAATGAAACTTATAAAAAAAGAAAAAATGAATGATTGTATTGAAATACAAAAACAAGGTTTAGAACCTGGTGATAAAAACTTGACTGGTAAATATTTGCTAGAAAAATTTAAAGGAAAAAGATTGCCTATAAAAACAACATTACTTGATCAAACAATTATTTCTGGACTGGGTAATATTTATGTTGATGAGGTTTTATTTAAAAGTAATATTAATCCTTTAAAAGAAACAAATAAAATAACATTAGAAGAAGCAAATAATATATGTAAATCATCAAATATAATAATTAAGAATGCTATAAAATATGGTGGAACAACAATTAGATCATATACATCTTCCTTAGGAGTAAAGGGAAGTTATCAAAATTATTTACAAGTTCATAAAAGAGAAAACCAGGAATGTAATATTTGTAAAAATAAAATAAAAAGAATAAAAGTTAATGGAAGAAGTACTTATTATTGTCCTAATTGTCAAAAATAAAAATATACCTATTTTTTAATAGGTATGTTTTTAATTTCTTTAACTTTATTTAATAAAGTCGTACTCATATCATTATCATTACATTTAATAATAGATGATATCTTAGAACCTATATTATTAATTGATGATCTTAAAAAATATACATCTTTATTATCTTTAATGAAATGTCTCATATTAACAAAAGTGTGCATTATTTTTTTATACTGACTTCCTCAGCCACTTCTGTATGAATAACAGATGCAAGTATTGCAATACCTTGTTCAGTAAAAGCATAGGGTAAATATTTAATGTTATATCCTTGTTTTTTATTCAAGGTTTCAATTTGAAACCTTGAATAAATATTGTTAATTTCTTCCTCTGTTAATTGAAAATAAAAATCATTAGGAAATCTATTCAAATTTCTTTTTACCGCAAGATTTATCGATTTTGTTCCATTTTTACATTTATATAACATTGCTAAATCAGTTGTTGTTACCAAATGACATTATTCATTTATATCTATATGTAAGTTTAATTCTTCATCTGTTGGTAGTTTTTCTAGTACTTCTTTAGAAACATATTTATTAAGATCAAACGAAGATATACCTATAGGTACGTTGGTACTTTTTAATGACCACTTTGCCGTTAATCTATCCTTATTTTTACAAAGTAATAATCCTATTGTTTGATTATCTGTTTCCTTTTTTAAAGTTTCATTTACAGCTGTAACATAAAAGCTTAATTGGCCTATGTATTCTGGCTTAAATTCTGTTGTTTTAAGTTCGATAACAATATAACATCTTAAATCTAAATGATAAAATAATAAATCAATGAAATAATCATTATTTTCAGTGCTAATCTTATACTGATTTCCAACAAATGAAAAACCTTTACCAAGTTCTACTAAAACATCTCTTATTCTTTCAATCATAGCCTTTTCTAACTCTTTTTCCTTATAGTTTTCTTTTAATGTAAGAAAATCAAATATATAAGGATCTTTGATTGTATTATTTGCCAAATCACTATTAATGTTTGGCAATGATGTTTTAAAATTATTAGAGCTATTTCCAATTCTTAAGTGATAATTGTTTTCTATTTGAATAACCAGCATATCCTTGCTCCATCCATTTTTAATGGTTGCTTCAGCATAGAGCTTCCTAATTTTATTATCCTTTATTTTACTCATTAAAACTATATTATGTCTCCAAGGTAGTTGTGCAACGGTGCGTTGCACAAGTTCATCTTCCTTATATTCAAGATAAAACTTCTTCATATATTTTAAATTTCTAACTGAAAAACCTTCAATATTTGGAAATTCTAATTTTAATTCACGTGATACATCATCAATAAATTTATTACCATATTTATAATTATCATTTAATATTTTGCCTATTTTAAAATATAAGTTAATCAAATTTTTATTTGCTTCTATTGCTACTTTTATTTGTGTTGTTTTAATCTCATTTTTAATCTCATTAACTATATTTATAAATTTCTTATCTAATTTTTCTTCTATCATATTTCTAGACTCCTTTCTAATTTTGTAGACACGGCTGCAAAATTTGTAAACATTGATATTGGATTACTAATAGCGTAGTGTCTTACTATCTTATCATAAAGATAACCATGACATTTGATTGCAGATATATCAGAGACTAACATAACTTGTTTTCCTCTAATTTCATAGATCATATTTTCGATATTATTTATGGTAATATTATTTGTCACAAAAAATACCTCCTTCTACCTTATATATACTCGGTATATGTCTGATTTCCTTTTTTTAAAATAAAATTTTACAAAAATTTTACAAAAAAATACGGTTCAGTCACAAAGTTTGTGGTATTTAGTTTCTAGACATATCAAATAACTTTAAGAAAAAATACTGGTCATCTGGGTATCCGTATGCTTGTCTTCTTAAAGTTTTTATT
>CACZPQ010000029.1 GCA_902783185.1 uncultured Erysipelotrichaceae bacterium | reverse complement strand
CCTTGAGTTATAAATGGAATTGAAATTTGTGTTGAAGTCATACCAGATAAATCTTTCTTGGCTTTTTCAGCGGCATCTTTAATTCTTTGCATTGCCATCTTATCTTTAGATAAATCAACACCATTATCCTTCTTAAATTCAGAAACAAGATAATCCATTACACTCTTATCAAAGTCATCTCCACCTAAGTGGTTATTACCACTTGTAGACTTAACTTCAAATACTCCATCACCTAATTCAAGGATTGAAACATCAAATGTTCCACCACCTAAGTCATATACTAATATTGTATGGGCATTTTCTTGTTTATCAATACCATAAGCAAGTGCTGATGCTGTTGGTTCATTTATAATTCTTTCTACTTCTAAACCTGCAATTTTACCAGCATTTTTTGTTGCTTGTCTTTGTGCATCATTAAAGTAAGCTGGAACTGTAATAACAGCTTTAGTTACTTTTTCATTTAAGTAATCTTCAGCATCCTTTTTTAAACTCATTAAAATTTTAGCTGAAATTTCTTCTGGTGTATAATCTTTTCCGTTTACTTTAACTTTTTCAGATGTTCCCATCTTTCTTTTAATTGAAGAAACTGTATTATCAACATTTGTTACTGCTTGTCTTTTAGCAGCTTCTCCAACTAATTCTTCACCATCTTTTTTAATAGCAAATACTGATGGTGTTGTTCTATTTCCTTCTTTATTTGCTATAACGTGAGCTTCCCCACCTTCTAATACACTAACACAAGAGTTAGTAGTTCCTAAATCAATACCTATAATTTTACTCATAATTAATCATTCCTTTCAATTTTATTCAGACACCTTTACAAAAGCATGTCTTATTACCTTATCTTTATAAGTATAACCTTTTTGTAATACTATTAGAACATATCCTGGATCAACTCCATCAACATGTTCAGTCATAATTGCATCCATTAAATTTGGATCAAATTCTTTATCTTGACAAATAATTTCTTCTACACCAATTGATTTTAATATATTTATTAAATTAGTATAAATCATTTTATATCCTTGTAAGTATTTTTCATCAACTGATTTATCCATGGCAATTGATCTTTCAAAATTATCTACTATAGGAAGTAAATTTTTAATTAATTCAGATCCTTCATATTTCATTAAATTTGATATTTCAAGTTCATGTCTTTTACCAATGTTTTGTATTTCTGCTGACAATCTCAATACTTTATCATTTAATTCTTTATTCTCTTCTTTTAATTTTTTTAATTCATCTTTTTCTTTTTTATTGTTTTTTTTATCACTTTTACATTCGCATTTTTCACCGCAAGTGCATTCTTTACCTTCTTGACATCCACATTCGCAGTTTCCATTGCATGTACATTCTTTACCATCTTGGCATCCACATGTACAATTTTCTTCACATTCACATTTTTTCTTTGCCATTATCTATCCTCCTCATCATTTAAATTATCACTAATATACTTTAGAAGGGCTATAACTCTATCATATTCCATTCTTTTTGGTCCAATCACAGCAATAGTACCTTCTTCACCATTTTTATGATACTTAGTTTTAATTACAGTAACATCTTTATCAAACTCTGTTTCATTACCAATATATACGTTGATACCATTATCTTTGCTTTCTATTTTCTTTACCATCGTATCATCTTCAAATTTAGACAAAATTCTTTTAACATCTTCACTATTTTGATATTCAGGTTGATGTAATAGTTTTATTTGACCCTTCATATGAAAATTAGATGTATTCTTTGCAAAATCATTAAATGCATCATAGAAAATTGAATAAACTTGTTCATATTGTTTAACTTTCTTGGCAATAATTGGTTTAATATCAAATTCTAATCTTTTAGATACCTCATTAATAGGTATTCCAATAAGCATTTTATTAATTATTTCAGAAGTTTTAACAACTTCTTCTATTAAAGTGTTTTCTGGAAGTGTATATTGTTTGTTTTCTACAATTCCTTTATCAGTGCAAACTAAAGCTACAATTTTATTATCTTGTAAAGGTATTATACTTACTTGTTGAAGTGTATTATCTTTAGATGTAGATCCTAATATCACTGAAGTATAATTAGTAATGTCACTTATAATATCAACACATTTTTCAATTGCATCAGATACTTCAAGTTGTTTATTTGAAAATACTGTTTGAAGTTGAAGGACATCTTCACCCGTAAGTTCTTTAGGCTGCATTAAATTGTCTACATAATATTTATAACCTTCTTCCGATGGAATACGACCACTAGATATATGATTTTTTTCAATATATCCAAGATTTTCTAATGTTGCCATCTCATTTCTAATTGTAGCAGATGAACATTTGAATTTCTTACATAGTGACTTTGATCCAACAGGAACAGCAGTCTTAATATAGTTTTCAACTATAGCCTTTAATAGTTCTTTTTGTCTTTCGTTCACTATTAAACCACCTCATTTAGCACTCTTTTAATCAAAATGCTAACTATATATTACTATTATATTTAGCACTTGTCAAGTATATGTGCTAATTTTTAAAAACTTTACACTTTTTTATAAAAAAAAGGATTTATTAATCCTTTTCTAATGAATCATTATCAATATTTAATACATATACATCATTTTCAGATTTTATATATAATATTCCTTTTATATGTTTTTCAATACAATAATAATTAAT
>CACZPQ010000028.1 GCA_902783185.1 uncultured Erysipelotrichaceae bacterium | reverse complement strand
TTTAATATAGTTAGATGTATGTCCTATTGATAAATTGTTACTGGTTTCTTCGATTAATACATCCAATTCTTTATTAATAAATTTATTATAATAGTTTAATTCTAACTCATTAGATATTTCAATTAATTTTCTAGATCTATCTTTTTTAGTTTTAGAATCTACTTGATTATCTAATACACTTGCTTTAGTACCATTTCTTTTTGAATATGGAAATACATGTATTTTAGAAAACTCTACTTTCTTACAAAAGTTAATACAATCATTAAAATCATCATCGGTTTCAGATGGAAAACCTACTATTACATCTGTTGTAATATTAATATTTGGTCTTACTTTTCTTATTTTATTAATAGTATTTAAGTATTCATTTGTATCATATTTTCTATTCATTAATTTTAATATTTTATCACTACCTGATTGTAAGGATATATGTAAGTGATCACATAACTTATCATTATCTTTTAAAAAATTAATAAACTTATCTGATAAATCATATATATCAATAGATGATAATCTAATTCTTTTTAAATTATTTATTTTTGATAGTTCTACTAAAAGATCAGTTAAATCATAACCTTTATCTACCCCATATGATCCAGTATCAATACCAGTTAATACTATTTCTTTATATTCATTATTAACTAAAGTATTAGCTTCATCAATTACTTTATTTAAATCTTTACTTCTTACATTTCCTCTTACAAAAGGAATAATGCAATATGAGCAAAAATTATTACATCCATCTTCTATTTTTATATATGCTCTTGTATGTTCAAAACTATTAATCTCCATATCTTCAAATTCTAATTTTCTAGAAGAAATAAAGTTAACATATTTTTTGTTATCTTTTTTAAACTTTTCAATTAATTCAACTATTTTAGTCTTTTCATTATTACCAATTAATATATCAATACCTAAATCACTTAATTCTTCTTGTTTATATTGGGCAGAACATCCACATACTACAGTAATAGCATTTTTATTTTCTCTTTGATTATATTTTATTAGTTTTCTAGATTTTAAATCAGACATATTAGTAACTGTACAAGTATTAATAATAATAATATCAGCATCATTATCAATAGTTTCAATATAATTATTATCAAGTAGTTTTTCTCTCATCATTTCAGATTCATATTGATTTACTTTACAACCTAATGTAATAATTTTAAATTTCATTTATATCACTTCTTTATTGCTTATAGATTATATCATAATAAAAATAAAAAAGGAATTATTTTTCCTTTTCTAATGTTTCTAAAATGTATTCTTTAGCTTTATCTATTTTCATGTTTAATACAATAGCTATTTCACTATATAATGATTTTTCAGCTAAGTTAAAATATACACTATCTCTTTCACCAATCTTTTTACCAGTTTCTTGTCTTTTTTTATTTCTTAAATAAGTAGTTTTAATTATACGAACTAAATCTTCTCTATTACCTGTATTTAATAATGCTTTATATTCTTGTTCAATCTTGTGATCTGGTGCATCAATTATATCAACTTGAGGCATCTTTTCTATTAATTTTTTAATTTCTTTTTTAGTTAGTAGTGGTCTAATGTTTATACCTTCTTGTGTAGTAGGTGCTTTAATAGTTAAAGATTCATCACTTATTGGCACTAAAACATAATAATCTTTATCATTAATTTTAGTAATTTCTTTTATCTTACATACATTATAGTTATATAAGACATAATTTTTTACTTTAAACATTTACTTCACCCACCTAACACTTATATTATACCACTTTTTTAAATGTAATTTCTAATAAAAAATAAAAAATATAAGATTTAATTCTTATATTCTTTTCTAATATCATTTAATAGATTTGTATTAAATATCTTAGTTTTTATCATATCTATTTCATATTTATATGGGGGATATAATCTGTTTTTATCTTCATCAAAATCACCAACATAAGGAGTTTCAAGTATTTTAGGAATATTTTCTAATTTAGTATTATATATAACACTTAATAAGTTATTAAATCCTATAGTTCCTATTCCTATATTTTCATGTCTATCTTTATGTGATGCAATTTCATTTTTACTATCATTAATATGAACACAACCTATTTTATCAATACCTATTAATTCATCAAATTCTAATAAATATTCATCAAATTTACTAATATCATATCCTGCATCATTTAAGTGACATGTATCTAAACATACACCAATTCTATCTTTATTATCTATATTATCAATTACTTGTTTTAATTCACTTGTTGTAATACCCATTTCATTACCTTTTCCTGCCATTGTTTCAAGTAAAATAGTTACATTAATATTATTATTTAAAACATTATTTATTACATAAATAATATTATTTATAGCTTCTTCCCTAGTTTCAGATACTGCACTTCCTGGATGAACAACTATTTTATTTACACCTAAGTTTTCACATCTTCTTAATTCATTAGTTAAAAAATTAATTGCAAAATCTTGTTTTAATGGATCATTAGTTGCAGGATTAACTATATATGGAGCATGACATACTACATTATTTATATCTATATTATTATCTTTCATTAAAGCATTAGCTTTTTTGGTTAAATTATCATTTATATCACTTCTTAATGTATTTTGTGGTGCTCCAGTATAAAACATAAATGTATTTGCTTTATATGATAGTGCTTCTTCAACAGAACCTAATAATTGTGTTTGTTTAAAACCTACATGTGAACCTATAATTAACATATTTATCACCTAAAATAATTATAACAAAAAAATACTAGTTATTACTAGTATTTATTCATCTCTTTTCATTATAGGGAATAAGACAACATCCCTAACACTTTGAGCATTGTATAAAAGCATCATTAGTCTATCTATACCAACACCTAAACCAGAAATTGGTGGCATACCTTGCTCCATAGCACTTAAATAATCTTCATCTAAATCCATAGTTTCATCATCGCCTTGAGCCTTTTGTTTTAATTGTTCTTCAAAATTAGATCTTTGAATACTAGGATTTACTAATTCTGAATAAGCATTACATATTTCAGAACCTGCAATAATTACTTGGAATACATCAACTACTTTATCATTATCATCATTGTGTCTTGCAAGTGGTTTTAATACTGTTGGATAATTATACATAATAGTTGGTTCAAAAATATTTGCTCTAACTAATCTTTTATAACAATAATCTATTAATTGAGCAGTTGATGCACACTCTTCTAAATCAGCTGCACTAAACTTTTTAGATTCAATAATTTTACTTCTTAGTTCTTCAGCATCTTCAATATTAATAAATTCAAAACCTAATTCTTTAGTTAAGGCATCAACATAATTTACTCTATTCCAGTTTGCGCCTAAATCTATTGTTTTATCTCCAACTGTTATTTGTGTTGTACCTTTTAAATACATAGCCGTTTTCCTCATAAATTTTTGAAAAAATTCTATGTTTTTTTCAAAATCCCAATATGATGCATACCACTCTATTTGAGTGAATTCTTGTAAATGTTGAGGATCCATTCCTTCATTTCTAAAACATTTAGCTACTTCATAAACTCTATCATATCCAGCAGCATTACATTCTTTTAAATAACACTCTGGTGCAATTCTTAAATTACAATCAATATCTAGTGCATTATGATGTGTAAAGAATGGTTTAGCAGATGCACCAGATACTGCAGTTTGAATAATTGGTGTTTCTACCTCTAAGAAACCATTATCATTCATAAAATTTCTTAAAAAATAGTAAAATTTAGATCTTCCAAGAAATAATTCTCTTGAATCTTCATTCATTATTATATCTACATATCTTTGTCTATATTTCATTTCTGTATCAGTTAATCCATGAAATTTTTCAGGAAGAGGACGAAGTGCCTTTCCTAAGAATTCTAATGATTCAACACTAAGAGATTTTTCACCAGTTTGAGTGGTGATTATTGTTCCACCTACACCTATAAAATCTCCAGTATCTATTAACTTTCTAAAGAATTCATATTTTTCTTCACCAAGTACATCACTTTCAATTTTTAATTGAATTGATGATTCTATATCTCTGATTCTAACAAAAGATAATTTACCCATCTTTCTCATAAACATTACACGTCCAGCAATACTAACATCTTTAGTATTATCTTCTAATTCTCTTGCTTCACTTATTTTATGAGTTCTATCAAACTTAGATGGATATGGATTACAAACCTTACTTATTTCCTCTAATTTTTGTCTTCTAACTAATTCTTGTTCAGATAAATTTTGCATTTATATCACTTCTTTCGTCCCTAAAATAATACCATAATATGTATAAAAAATAAAGAAAAAACTGGTAATCAGCTTATTATTCTGTTTCTACCAGTTTCTTTAGCTTTATATAATTTTTCATCTGCTTCTTTCATTGAATTAACAACTTTACCTTTACCATCATATCTAGAAACACCAAACGACAATGTTAAATTAAGTTTATTTCCTAAAAAATTAAATGTTGATTTATTAAAATACTTTCTAATATCGTCTAATCTATTTAAAAATTCTTCATACGTAAATCTATCTGGAGCAATGAATAAAAATTCTTCACCACCCCATCTTCCTACATGATACATATCTTTAGAATATCTAACAAGTATTTCTGCTACTTTTTTTAATGTTTTATCTCCAACATCATGACCATAAGTATCATTTATTTTTTTAAAATAATCAATATCAGCTATTGCTATATATATTTTTCTTTTACTATTAACATAATTTTCTAATATTTGGTTAATTGCATATCTATTATATAGACCTGTCAATTGATCAAAATCAGCTTTTCTCGTTAATCTTTTTCGATCATCTACTCCAACTGCAGTTGAAAATACGGAAAATGTCATTATTGCAATAGCAGTAATAAAAGAGTTTATTCCAAACATTATATCCTTACTTATTTGTGTTCCTTCAATACCTATATTTAAATCACTTAATTCACATAAATAATATAAAATGAAATAAGTTAAAATCAATGCAAGTCCCATTCCTATACGATGATATCTTTTTCTTTTTTGTTGTTCAGGTAAATAAAACGGAAGAAAAAATATACACAAAATACAAAATATATATTGTTGAAAGCCATAATCCCAACCAATAAACAGTACTGAGCAAATCAAAAACAGCCATAACTGCAATAAAGTTAAATTAATAAATTCTGCTATTTCATTTTGTTCAAGTAAATAATATAAATAAACATTTAATAACATAAAATAACAATTTATAAGAAACATAGGCATACTAACATGAAAAAAGAATATACCAAATATTATGCCACACATAAACATAAACAAATTAACTATATAAAATAATATTTTAACTTGTGCTTCTCTATCTTTTCTATTTCTCCACAGTATCCTATACCTAAATAACGGCCTAGTCATTTACCCTACTCCTATTCTTAATTATATTTTAACATATTATATTATAATTTTCCATATTTTGATTCTAAAAATTTTTTTTCATTAATAAAATCAAAAAAATGAAATCTTTCTTGGTACATTTTATCTATATTATTATCTTTTAAATATACTATTTTTCTATAAGGTATATCATATAAATATCTTTCTAAAAAAAACTTATTTTCTAAGTATTTCCTATTTTTAATAAAATATATAATTTTATATAATAAAAATGATAGTATAAATATTATATTTATTTTTAAAGCAATACTATTTATTATAAATACAATTAAAGTAATTAAAGATATTATTATAGATATATTATTTACTTTAACAAATGGTATAAATAATTCTAATAAAAGATGAATAATCTTTTCACCATCTAATCCAATTATAGGTAATAAATTAAATATTAATAATGAAATATTTAATTTATTAAATAATAAGTATGTATAATTGTTTATTAAATTAAAATTAAATAAAATATTATATATAATAATTAATAATAATTGATTTAATATACCTGCAACAGATATTAAAAATTCTTCTTTAATATTATGATTAATCAAAGAATTATATTTAGTTATACCACCAAATGGATATATTTTAATTTCTAATACCTTTTTATTATAAATTTTTAAAAAGAATAAATGACCTAATTCATGAATAATAATGATTAAGTATAATACTAATACTTCTTTAAAACAACCGGATATTAAATATAATAATATGATTAAATAAGTAGAAATATCAATCTTTATTATATTCTTCATAACTAATATAATTATTATCTTTCATAAATACTAAATATAAAGAATTATCTTTAACATTACCAATTAAATCACCTTTTTTTACATAATCATATAAATTTAAATTAGTATTATCAATATTACCATACCATATATCTACTCCATCTATACCTTGAATTATAATTGTATTATTATATCCTTCTTTTTCTCCAATAAATACAACTATACCACTTTGCATAACAGGTACCATATAATCATTACTAACAGTAATTAAACTTCCATTTAGATAATCTGTTTTATCTTTATATGTAAGATCCTCATTAAATACTGGTGTATCATCTACTACATTTGGAACTGGTATAACATTTCCAAAATATTTTTGGTACCAATCATTTACTTTAGTAAATGATATAGAGTTTTCTAAGAAAATATTTTCATAAAACTTTTTATTATTATCACTTAATTTAATATAAATAATACTAGCTAGTAAAAAAATAATACTAATTAATATTTTAGATATGTATTTTTTTATTTTTTTATAATCTTTTTTATTATTATAATATTTATTATATGTATTCATACTTAATTATATGGATTAAAGTAAATAAATAATACTGAAATTATAAAAAATATAAAACTATTTGCATTTATATTAATATTATATAAACATAAATAAGATATAAAATATATTATATATTTATTACTTATATATTTTTTTAAATATATATTTAAATAATAAATGATAAATATAATTATTAAATAATATATTTTTTGTGTAAATATAGATATTAAAATACTAATTATCATTATGTAAATAAATGAATGTTTTTTGTTCATATCAAATATAATAAATGATGTATTAAATCTTGTTAAAGAGCAAGTAAATAAATCTAATAATAAATATATCATTTTAATATCACCACATAATCTGAATCAATATCTATATATTTTATATCTATAATGGATTTAATATCATTACTACTTATATTATCTATATATCCAATTAAGTATTCATCATTAATAGAAGTAATACCAGAAGTATATATAGGCATTCCAATATTATAATTATCATTTACTATTTCTATTTTATTATCTTTTAATATACCATAGTTATTATTTATTTTTACACTTAAAGATAAATCCTTAACTAATGTTAAAACATGATTACTTACTTTTCCAATCATTCCCTTATCATTTAAAACTATATTATTATCAAATGTTGAATTATAATCAATAAAATAAGAATTAGAATTATATAAATTGTGATATGTTATTTTACCTAATTCATAGTCATAATCATTATAATTTAATTTAGTTATTTTATTTAATTCTTTTTTCAAATCTTCATTTTCTAATAAAAGAGTATTATTAATAACAATGTTTTTACTATTACTTGGTAATAAATACAATACTTTATCAAATATTAAAAATAGAATAATAATTACTAAATAATACATAATTCTTTTGATCTTTTTATTCATAGATTTAATTCTTTATAATCCTTTAATATATTTTTTATAATAGTATCATATTCATTCTTGTTAGCCACTTTAAGTAAAGTTTCATAATCATTTAATTTATTTATAAAATCCTGGTTAACCTCAATAGTCCTAATATAGTAAGCTAATCCTTTTTCATCTAAATACGATTTAATTAATCCTAAAGTTTCATTAACAATAGCTATATATACTCGATACTTTTCATTATCTAATATTACTAATCCACCATATTTTTCAGCCAGTTTTTCAGCATTGTCAAAAGTATCAAATGCGCCAATTTGAACAGCATATGCTTGATTTTTATTAAAGCTAAATACAGGTTGTGAATCATCTTCTTTAAACTTATTGTAAGAATATATTCCAAGTCCTGCCCCTACTAATAAAGCAATTAATATAACTATTAAATATTTTTTCATTAATTATCACCATGGATATATTAACAAATTAAATTATAATAAAATGTCAAATTATGAAATAAAAAAGAGATAATTTTTATTATCTCTTAAGATTGTTTAATCATATATGGATCATCAACTGTTCCAGTACCAGTTACAGTAGTATTAGAATCTAAATTAATTACAGGTCTTACATACATTTGAGTGCTAATTTTCTTATTATAATTTAAGCTTCCATCTCTATTTACTGAAATAGCATCTACAACATTACTTCTTTTTATAATTTGACTTCCAGACATTGTCCACCATGAACCATTAATCATATTTGTATGTAAGTAAAAACTATTATTACTATTATTTTGATAAGCTCCTGCTAGTACTACTTCATCAACAGTTAATAATCCTATCTTTTCTTTTAACTTATTTCCCATACAAGTTAGTGATGGTGTATTTTCTGTAAACACTCTATTATAAGGATTTAATATTGTAGTATCATTTTCCTCATTAAATACAGTTATATCTTCACAAAATGTAGATTCAACAATATATTTAGAATTTTCTTGTAAATTACTAGATAAAAAACTGTCTAATTGTTCCTTTATTTTAGAATTATTATACTCTAGTTTTGACGTATAATTATCAGTTATTTCAGAATCACTATTATAAGCACTTTGATTATCTAATGCAGTTACTGCAACTAATCTAATTGTAGAATCTCCATTTATTCTAACTATTTTCCAATTAAAACCCCCAAAATTAACATTGTTATTAGTTACATTTCCCCTAAATATATAGGAATCACCATCATCATCCTTAGTTTTGATTAGTCCTTCATCACCTTCAGAAGTACCTGTTATTACGTTAGATTCTAATTCTTTAACATTTGAATTTTCTAAAATTGTATCTTTAAAAGTTTTACTAGTTTGTTTAATTATTTCTTTATAAGCTAAAATATTGGCATAAAAACTACTTGTTTCAGTTCCTTCATTTTTTACCATAATAGTATAACTTAAGGTTTTACCAACACCTAAATCAACACTTTTTACTACTTCAACATCTATATTAGTAATAATTTTATCATAAATAACATTTTTTTGATTATCCATTACAGTCAATTTTAAATTATCAGAACTTTTAATAATATCCATAATACCAATAGTTAAATAAGTATCAACATTAGATACATTGGTTACTGAAATTTTTTTAGTATATGTGTCCCCTGGTAATATCTCATTTAATTCAAAATTTTTACCATCTAAATAATTAATACTAAAGAATTCATCGGTTAATACTAATGTTGCATCAGCATTATCTTTATCATTTTTATAAACAGCATAAGAAATACCTATAATTGATACAATTATAAGTATAAGCGTGATTGTTGTTAATAATTTTTTGTAATTTAACTTCATACTTTAACCGCCATTCTCTATATTAAGTATATCAATTTTAACATACTTAATCAATAATTAATTCCATAAATTATTAGGATAAATTCCATCATTAATACTATTTGATATAAATTTTTTTAATTTATCTAAATCTTCTTTATAAGTAATACCCATCCAAGTAGATGTTGTTGTTACTACTTTAATATTTTGTCCATTTTTTATATCTTTAGACATAATATCAGGAAGTAATAATTCAAAGTTATCTAAATCATCTAAATGTTTATTAAATTCATCTAACATAGTATATTCAATAGTATTTAATATATTCTTTGTAAATCCATTCATTAACATTGAACAAGGATGATTTGCTTCAATATAAAAAATATCTTTACTACTATCAAGTGGTGTACATTTTATTTTATCATTTTCTATTTCACAAGATGATTCTATAATATCTATTACTTTACCATCTTTTTCTATTATTATTCCTCTTTTTACACTACCATTTTCTGACATAGTAGATTTTATTGGATATCCAACTATTATATAATCATTAGTATTATCTAAATTATTAGAAAGTACCCTAAATGCATCATCACCATAAAAATCATCTGATGTAATTACTCCAAAATTACCATTTAAGTATTTTCTAGCACAATAAATAGCATGAGCTGTACCTAGTGGTTTTACTCTATCCGAAGGAATATTAATACCACTAACTACATCATCATTTTTTTGATATGCATATTCAACTTTTACATATTTAGAAATTCTATTACCTATAGTTTCTTTAAAAATACTTTCATTTTCTTCCTTAATAATAAATACTATTTTATTAAATCCATACTTTAATGCAGAATATATTGAATAATCTATAATAAATTCATTATTTGGACCTACTACTTCAATTTGTTTTAAACCACCAAATCTAGATCCCATACCAGCTGCTAATATTACAAGTGTTTTTTCATTCATTTATTATTCCTACCTTCCTTATATATTTTACCATAAAAAAGAAAGTATTGCATTATAATTAGCAATACTTATTATTTATATTAAGCAATTATATATGGATTATCTTGTGTTCCAGCTCCACCAGTTACTACAACCGATGATTTAAGATATAGTGATGGATAAACTTCAAAATCATAAAATGTTGGATATGTTTTAATCGGAAGTATCATTGCATTTCTTGCAAATGGTTCAATAGTACTTGGTGAAAGAGTCCATGTAAATTGTTTTTTTTCTAACCAATTATTATTTTTACAATCAGAAATATTAGAATTACTCCATGAATCTAAATTGCTTTCTAAACACGTTTGTCTATTTGTTATATCTCCACCTGAAGTTGCAAATCCATAATCACTTAGATACATTAACGCAATCTTTCCAGTCCATGTACTTGTTCTTATTACTGTGTCATTACAATATGTTCCTGATGTACATGTTTTTCCATTAGTATTTGCTCTTTCCCTAGTATAAGCAACACTTGGACTTATTGTAGTTGTTATGTTTTGATTTTCATATGTTCCATTATTATTATCGGGTGCCCCCAAATGCCACACTACACTTTCAATCATTGATTTTGCAGTCATATTTAATATGGAATTAGGTATATTTGTATTTTTAGTGTCATAACTATTACTATACCACTTTCCATCTGTGCCAACTACTATATTACCTAAATAATCATTATTTAATTCTCTCATAAGATCTGCACCTTCATATGGTGTTCCATCTTGATATGTTGATTCACCCCATTGATTTATACCATCATCATCATTAATGCCTTTTGATGAATCCCATGAATAATTTCCTAATTTATCTGCTCTTATTATTTTAACTAAGTTCTCAGTTTCTCCACTAGATTTTACTGTATTGTTCATTACTCCAATAATTCTCCATAAATAAGGATCTCCAACTGAATGGGCCTTTGTACAATTTTTATTATAATATAAAGAATTTAAACATTCCGACTCACTGGTATATTCAGAGTGATAATCCGAAAAACTAGAACTTTCAGAATAATAGCCATAATAAATATCAGTTGTGTATCTTTCACCAATATCTACATAATTATTTGGATTTTCTCCAACATATCTTAAGTTGTTATCTTCTGTTCCATCATAAGCTAGACCAGTATCTCCAATTACATCTATAGATGTTGTATCTGCACCATCAGCTAAAGAATTAACTTTATTAATTAGAGTTTCTAATTCTTTTACTTCATTTATTCTAATTACTGTACTAAAAGTCTTTCCTTTATTATCATCTTGATTATCATTTGTTTCTTTAAATGTTATTCT
>CACZPQ010000027.1 GCA_902783185.1 uncultured Erysipelotrichaceae bacterium | reverse complement strand
GCATTATAAAAGGATGATTTTCATCATCCTTCATAATCAATTCATTTATCAAATTTATCGTTCACCAACACTATTTGACAAAGAACCTTTTTTATTATTTAATAAACATAGCATCTCCAAACGAGAAGAATCTATAATTATTTTTTATTGCTTCTTGATAAGCATTTAATATTATATCTTTACTAGCAAAAGCTGAAACTAACATTACAAGAGTTGATTTAGGTAAATGAAAGTTAGTTATAAGTGCATCTATTGCTTTAAATTCATATCCTGGATATATAAATATATCTGTATTTCCAGAACATTCTTTAAACATATTATATTTAGACATTATTGTTTCTAAAGTACGACAAGAAGTTGTACCTACACTTATAATTCTTCTTCCTTCTTTTTTAGCAAGATTTAGTATATCTGCTGTTTCTTGACTCATTTCATAGTATTCTGAATGCATCTTGTGATCAAGTATATTTTCTTCTTGAACTGGTCTAAAAGTTCCAAGTCCAACATGTAATGTAACAAAAGTAATAATTACTCCTTTATTTTGTATTTTTTCTAATAATTCATCAGTAAAATGAAGACCAGCAGTTGGTGCAGCAGCACTTCCTTCAATACGAGCATATACTGTTTGATATCTATCTTTATCTCTCAATTTTTCATGAATATATGGAGGTAGTGGCATCTCACCTAATTTATCTAATATTTCATATAAAATACCATTATAAATTAAATTAACATGAACAATTCCATCATCAAGAATTTCTTTAACCTCAGCTTTTAATAATCCATCCCCAAAAGAAATAATTGTTCCAACATGTAATCTTTTTTGAGGACGAGATAAACATTCCCATTCATCATCTTTTATATTTTTTAATAATAATAATTCTATTGTTGCTTTTGTATCTTCTTTTTGACCTATAAGACGTGCTGGTATTACTTTAGTATTATTTAATACTAAAACATCACCTTCGTTTAAATAATCAATAATATCTTTAAAAACTTTATGCTCTATTTCATTAGTTTTTCTATCTAATACTAATAATTTAGATTCAGATCTATTAGAAAGTGGTGTTTGAGCTATACATTCTTCAGGTAAATTATAATCAAATTCATTTATGTTCATTAATTATTCTCCTTTCTAATAATTCATAACCAATAATTATTATATTAGTTATTATAATTGCAAAATATATTCCATCATAAATATTAAATATTTTATTTATAACAAATGAAATAATACCAATTAATATAGAATAAATAACTTTTTCTTTATATTTAATTGGACTATACATTGGAATTGTTGCAATAAATAAGCATCCAAATATAAAACCGTTTGTAATTAAATTCTTTATATCTAATACAACACTATTTTTAAATAATAAATCAAATATTACTAATGTTATTATATAACTAGCAATGGCAATAATAGGTATTTCTTTTTTATATGCTTCATTAAATAACATTATTAAATAACAAATAATTAATAATAATATATTGCCTGTTGCAATACCACCAAATCCTCTTCCTAAGAATAAATCTAAAGTAGAAAAATTTGTTTCAATATTAGTATCATATAAAGTTAAGTAAGAATATTTACCTATTATAAGTAATATTAATATAAATAATATTTTTATTAAATTATAATAATTTATAAATTCTATATTATAAAATAACTTTAATATATTAGATAATATAATTATTACTAAATATAGTATAAAACTAATATTAAGTGGTAGTGTTAATGTTATTAATGCAATAAATAATGGAGTATAATCTTCTTTATAATCATACTTATCTTTTTTTATAACATTTATATAGATATAATTAATTAAATAAGTAATTATAATTCCACTTAAAACTAATAACAATGGTTTAAATATTCCTATAAGATTAATTAAATTCTTTTGATATAATATAATACCATTTTTATATGTAGCATAACCAGTTAATATTAATATTATTAAATAATATAATAATATTATTTTAGAGTTAGTTAATTTAGATTTTAAATGTCCACTCATCTTTGCACCTCATCTACTATATTAATTTTCGAAGGACATACAAAATTACATAGTCCACATTTAATACATTTTTTATTTTTAATTAATGGGTTTATTTTCATAGGACATACATTAACGCATAATCCACATTTACTACATTTGCTTGTTTTATATTTGCATTTTTTATTTATAATAACACCATCAATATCATCAGTTACAATTATATTTTTGGGATTTACTACTAACCCACATAAACTATTATTAAGTATAATATCATATTCATTATCTAATAAAGTATAATTAGATAATATATTATTTAAATAAGAATATTTTTTAACGCTTATAACTGATGGATTTTTAACATTATTACCATTTATAGTAATATATTTTTCATGTTCTTTTTTATTTTTAATAACTTCATATAAAACATCAATAATATCTTTTAACTCTATTATATAATCATTACTACTACTTATTAAGTATTTACTTAAAATATCATTATTACCAACTGGGTAAATATCAGGTACTCTAACATATTTTAAATCAACTTTATATTCTCCTAATAATTCATGATAACTATTTTTAATAGCTATTTTAATATTTTCTATATTAAAATTCTTTTTTAAATATTTACATAATATTGCAATATCTTTTATATTGTTTTTTAAATACATATACTTATTATAAATATATGGATCATTATCAATAGCATTTATATATAGATTATCTATATTATTATTTATTATATTTTTAAAATTATTATTATTTAAGTATGATAAGAAATCATCTTTACTCATACTATTTAAATCTCTAGCTCTAGTATTATTAGTTAATTCTTTAAAATCATTTTTAATAATTAAATATTTATAATTATTAAGATTAATTACATCAAGAACTATACCAGATATACTAGAATATAATTTATCTATATCACCATAAACTAATGTTCCTTTTAAGACTTTATCACCTTTTTTTACTACAATTTTATCTTCATTTTTTATAGGAATAAATATATAATCTGTATTTAATATTACTTTATAATTATTTAATACATTTAAATCACACTTATTTAATAAATTAATTGTTTTCATGATTTACTTCCTTTATTGACTTTAAATATTCCTTTAAATTTTTTGCAACATTTTCAGGTAAAATTGTAGTTAAGTCATCAGCTTCCATTATTTTAGATATAGTTTTATATTTTTTAATTAATTCTTTTTTTCTTTTAGCACCTATTCCAGGAACGTTATCTAAAACACTTGCTATTTGTCCTTTAGACCTTATTTCTCTATGATATGTAATTGCAAAACGATGAACTTCATCTTGCATTCTAGTTAAATAGTGAAATAAGTTTGATGTTACATCTAATTCAATTTCTTCTTCATTTAAATTAATTAATGAATTAGTATTATGTTTATTATCCTTTTTTAAACCAGCAACTGCAATAGGTAAATTTAAATCATTTAATACCTCTTTAGCCGCATGTATTTGTGTTATTCCACCATCAACAAGTATTAAATCTGGTAGTTCACTATTTTCCATCAATGCCCTATTATAACGTCTATAAATTACTTCTTGCATTGTATGATAATCATCATTTTTTTCAAGTAATACTTTATATTTACGATATTCTGATTTACTAGGTTTTCCATTAATAAACACAACCATACCTGATACTGCAAAAGATCCAAAAAGATTAGAATTATCAAATAAATCTATTCTAGTTAATTTAGGTAAATTTAAAATACTCTTTAATTCTTCATTAGATTTAATAGTGCGTTCTTCATCTTTTTCAATTAATTTAAACTTATTTTCATAATTTATTTTAGCATTTAGTGTTGCCATATCAAGAAGACCTTTTTTAGTTCCTTTTTCTGGAGTAATAAATTTAGTTTCAATAACACTTTCTAGTAATTCTTTATTTAATTCTTTAGATACAAATATTTCTTTTGGAATTTCATGAGTTGTATAAAACTTAGCAATATAATATTCTACTTCATCTACTTCATCAGTAGAAATAGAAAATATATCATTTTTATGACCTACTAATTTACCATTTCTTAAATAAAATACATCAATTGATAAATAATTATTTTTATAATAAAAACCAAATACATCTCTATTAATAAGATCTGATAAATCAACACGCTGTTTTTCAGAAATTATATTAATATATTCTAACTCACTTTTTAGTTCATTTGCTAATTCAAAATTTAAGTTTTCACTATAAGTATTAATTTTCTCCATTATCTTATCTTTTAATATTTTATCATTTCCTCTTAAAAAAGATAAAATTTCATGTTCCATTGCATCAACTTTTGCTTGATCTAATTTTTTAGAACAATAACCTAAACATTCACCAATATGATAATATAAACATAATTCTTTTTTATTATCACATTTTTTTAATGGATATAATCTATTAATTAAATTTACAATTCTTCTTGCTGCATACGCATTTGGATATGGTCCAAAAAGTATTTTATTATCTTTTTTCTTAACACTTAGATATCTTGATATTTTAAGTTTAGGATAAGGTTTTGAAATATACTCAATATAAGGATATGATTTATCATCCATTAACATTATATTATATTTTGGTTTATATTTTTTTATTAAATTTATCTCAATAAGAAGTGCTTCAGCCTCAGTAGTAGCAACTACATACTTAAAATCATGAATATTTTCAACTAACATTTTAGTTTTACCAGTATGTTCTCTATTAAAATAAGATGAAAGTCTTTTCTTTAAATCTTTAGCTTTACCAACATATATAATTACATTATTTTCATCATACATTTGATAAGATCCAGGAAGATTTGGAACTAATGATAACTTTTCCTTAAATTTCATATATATACCTCCTTCCTTATTTAACGATTTAACTAGGTTTTATTATAGCATAACAAGACTTTTTACTCAATATTTGATATAATGTTTATGGTGATATTTATGAAGCTTATAAATACCTATGAAGAAACTATTAAAAAAAGTAAATTTATAACATACTATTATCAAGTTAATAATATAGATGAAGTAAATAATATCTTAAATGAATTAAAAAAAGAACATAAAAAAGCAAGACATTTACCATATGCTTATAAAATAGATCAAATATGTAAAAAAAGTGATGATAAAGAACCTAGTGGAACTGCTGGTGTTCCAATATATACAGTTATTGAAAGAAATAATTTAAATAATGTTTTAATTGTAATTGCTAGATATTTTGGTGGAATTAAACTTGGTGCTGGAGGGCTTTTAAGAGCATATTCTAGTGGTGCTAATAATGTTACAAAAAAATAATAGGTGTTACCCTATTATTTTAGATCTTTGTTTAAGTAATAAATACTATATATAGCTACTGCACCAGAGATAACAAGTAAGGAATAGAATCCAACTTTTATCACTTGATACTTAACCATATTAATAGCAAGTAAACTTATAGCAAAGATTAGATAAGCCATCACGGCAGCCACAACATTAAATGCTACGGCACTCTTATGATTTCTCATCTTACAAAACCCCCTACTTTTTTTCTTCGTGCATTAACTAAGTTGTTGTAAGAATTATATCATATTTGATACAAAATGTCAAGTATTTAGATTAAATCACTTTTTCTAATAATAAATATCTTTTTTCCTTTATAAAATGCATAAAATATATCACTCATAGATAAATTATTTTTAATAATTACTTTTTTTAACCATGTATAATTCTTATTGATATTCAATAAAGTTTCTGCTTGTACTTTACCATCAATTATCAATGGCATTGGATAATTAGAATTAATATGAAAAAAATTATATGGAAAAATTGATAATTTACCATTATGTTCTAAGAATGCATATTCTATATCTTCAATTGATTTAATCGAACTTTGTCTCAATTGAAGTAATAAGTCATCCAAAGAATATCTTTGTTTTACCATTTCTTTATAATTAATTTTACCATTACTAATAATCATTGATGGTTTTCCATCAAAAAATAATCTTACATTTTTAAATTTTATTGCTAAAAAAGCTAATAATACTTCAATTACTACTAAAATAATAATTGGTATTATTGTATTAAATATTGAATCATTAAAATTCTCAATTGATATTGCAACTAACTCTGCAATTAAAATTGATATTATAAGATCCATAACACCTAATTGCCCTATTTCTCTTTTACCCATTATTCTATATGCTAATATTATTAAAAAATAAAATAAACAAGTTCTTATAGATATAGTCAATATATCTTGCATAATAATCACCATTATTATTATGAGTAATATTTTATTTTTTTAATCATATTATTTTTTAGGTGATACTATTGATAAAATTTAAAAAGTATTTAATATTTACTGGTATAATTATATTATTTAATCTTTTAATAAGTTTATTATATTTATTAACTAATATTTCATATAATATTATATCTTCAATAACATTAATATTTAATCTAATATCTTTTATAGTATTTGGATTTATGATTGCTAAAAATAGTAAAAGTAAAGGCATAATTATTGGTTTAAAAACTAGTAGTATAATTATTATCATTTTATTTTTACTTACTCTATTATTTAAATATAATTTTAGCATTAAAAACATAATTTATTATTTATTAGTAATGTTATCAATAATATTTGGTTCAATATTATCTAAAAACACTAAAAAGTAATTTACATTCCAAGTATCCTAACTTTTCCTTTGTCTGGATTTTCATCCTCAAAATTTTCAATAGCAGTAAATGAAGATATTGGAATAGAATTATTTAAATCTATTTCCTTAAAGTCGTTATCAAAGATAATTTTTGGAACAATCCAAATATTATAATCGTTATATAAATATTCACTAAAATCATTTACTGGATGTAAAGATGATGTTGTAATATTTTTACTATTATGTAGTTCTATTTTATGAAAGCCCATACATCTAACTAATATTTCTACTAGTTTATCATATATATTTACATTGCCTAAAATAATATCAATGCTATCAAGTTTTTCTATTGCATTCTCATTAAAAATATTTATAAAATAATTATAAAATTCAATATGAGCATCACAATAACCCATATATAATTGAATTAATGTATCATAATTATTTTTTTCATTAACTAAATTCATATTCTTAGGTAATTCATATATTGATTTTAACCATGATTCTAATTTTTCATATTCAATACAATTATTATCAATAAGCATACTTAAAGTATTTTTATAATAATTAATATCTGCTTTTAAAAAACTTAATGACTTTTTATTTTTTATTAAACTTGTAATATAATCATATTCATTAACAAAACCATTATATCTATGACCATTAGATTTTGATGTGTTATACAAATATCCATTTGGAGTTATAAAATAACCATTAGAAAAAAAGAAATCATTTATTATTCCATCATTTGATAATGTAATCTTGTTTTTTTCTAAATTATCATAATACTTATACATACTTATCACCTTGATTATATATTATATGATAAAAATAATGCTATTTCTAGCATTATTTAACAATAATAAATTCATTATTATCTAAATTAACATATGAATCTAAATTAATTAATTCTTTACTAATAGGATCATACATCTTTTCTATGTATTTTTTTTCAATTAACTCTTTCATGGTTATTTTTTTGTTTGTACAATTACCATCATTATAACAAACATTTGCTTGTTCAACTATTTTTTTATTAATAACTAAATACATTGAATCATAATGGTTTTTAATTATATACATAGTTGCTGGAACTATTATTAATAATAATACAATAATCAATAATATTATATTTAAACTATTTATTTTTTTCTTTTCCATAGTAATTTTTAATAAACTCCTCTTTATAATCTAATATAGTATCATTTTTTATAGCTTCCCTTAAATCCTCACAAAGTTTAGTTAAATATCTTATATTATGTATTGATAATAATCTTGCTCCAAAAGTTTCATCAGCATTAATTAAATGTTTTATATATGATTTAGTATAATTTTTACAAGCATAACAATCACAGTTTTCATCAATGGGAGTAAAATCTTCCTTATATTTAGCATTTTTTAAATTAATTTTTCCATATTTAGTTAATGCATGTCCATGTCTTGCAAGTCTTGTTGGTGCAACACAGTCAAATATATCTACACCTCTAATTGTATTTTCTATAATATCTATTGGATCTCCTACACCCATTAAATATCTTACCTTATCAACAGGCAAATACTTGCATGAATACTCAACTTGCATATATTGAACATCCTTTGGTTCCCCTACTGCTGTACCACCAATTGAGTAACCATCAAAATCCATCTTTATTAATTCTTCACAACAATGCTTCCTTAAATCTTCAAATTCGGCACCTTGTACTATTCCAAATAATGCTTGCTTTTCATTTTTATGTACTAATTTTCCCCTTTTTGCCCAACGAAGCGTTCTTTCGACAGAATCCTCAATATATTTTCTTGTATGAGGAAAACCAACACATTCATCAAATGACATAGCAATATCACTATCTAATTTGTTTTGTATTTCAATTGATTTTTCAGGAGTTAATATTAAATTATCACCATTAAGATGATTTTTAAATTTAACACCTTCTTCAGTCACATCCTTTGGTTTAGAAAGTGAAAAAACTTGAAACCCACCAGAATCAGTTAATATAGGACCATTCCAATTCATAAATTTATGAAGACCACCTGCTTTATTAACAACATCCTCACCAGGTCTTAACCACAAATGATAAGTATTAGCAAGAATAATTCCTGAATGAACTTCTTTTAATTCTTCTGGAGATAATGTTTTAACAGTAGCCTGAGTTCCAACAGGCATAAACATTGGTGTTTCAAAGTCTCCATAATTAGTATGCATTATACCTAATCTTGCTTTTGTATTCTTTTCATTTTTTATTAATTCATAATGTGCTTTCATATCTATTCACTTCCAAAAATATTTCAAAATTATTATATAGAAAAATAAGTTGAAAATCAACTTATTCATATTTTTTTATTATTTCACTAGCTCCATCTATTTTTATTTTTCCTTCACTAACTAATTGTTTAGCAGTATTTGTACTAATAATTTTATATTTAATTAATACATTAAATAATTCTTTATTATATTCTTCATCATTTTCTTTATAATTTTCTTTTAATTTATATATTTCATCAAATGTAGCTTTTTCACCATCAACCATTTTTGTTAATACAGGTGTAGAATTTAACATTCTTAGTGCTATTGTATTTTCATCAATAGATTTATAAACATTTGTAAAATTATACATTATAAATAAAGTAATAAATATTATTATATACATTTCAACAAATCCTAATATCATACCAAGTATCTTTGATATAAATCCCATACCCTTTGTTATAGATAATATTTTATCTACTAACTTAGTAAAAAATAAAATTATTCTTACTAATATTAATAATATAATTGCTATTATTAAGAAAGCTACCATTTCATATACAATTATATTTATTAATGATGTACTTGAAGTAAAACTAAAGAATGGTAATTTAGTATACATAACAGATGCAATTGGATTTTTTAAAAACCAAGCAATAACAATTGCTAGTATCATTAATCCAAGAGATACAATCCCCTTAATAATACCTTTCTTAAAACCAAATAAAGCGCCTATTATTAATAAAATAACTATAATAGCATCTATTGTATATAATCCAAACATATATTCACTCTCCTAATATAATTATATACTAAAATAATTGAAAATAAAAGTAATATATTTTATAATTATCATAGGTGATTTTATGGTAAGAGTATTTAAAGTAAGTCCTAATGTACAAAAATTAATGATAGATTATTATAAAGATTTTAAAAGAGACAAAACACCAGATTATGCGTTATTTCAAGCGGATTCTGCTGATGTTGTAGTAACTTTATATCAGTCAGGAAAAGCAATGTTTCAAGGAATATCAGCAGATATTGAAGCACAAATATGGATAGATCAAGAAAAACATCTTAATAATATCACAATTGAAAACACATCAAAAAAAGAAAAGAATAAAAAAGATAAAAAACAAGAAAATAAAACATTTTTTAACTTTAGTACTATAGGTTCTGATGAAGTTGGAACTGGTGATTATTTTGGCCCAATTGTTGTTAGTGCAACATATGTGAGTAAAGAAAACATTCCTTTTTTAGTTGATTTAGGTGTAAAAGATTCTAAAAAATTAACGGATGAAAAAATTATTGAAATAGCTCCATTAATTGCAAAACAAGTACCATATGTAACATATATATTAGATAATAAAGATTATAATGAATTAGCAAATGAAGATTCTAATATGAATAAAATTAAGGCTATATTGCATAATAAAGTATTAATAGACTTAATAAAAAAAGAACAACCTAAATATGAAAAAATAGTAATTGATGAGTTTTGTAGCCCTAAAAAATTTTATGAATATATATCGTCTGCTAAAGAAAAAATTAAAAATGTTACTTTTATGACTAAAGCCGAAGATCAAGTAATGTCTGTTGCTGCCGCATCAATTATCTCAAGATATATATTCTTAAAAGAAATGAAAAATATGGGTGATAAATTAAATAAAAAAATAATTTTTGGAGCTGGTCCTCAAGTTGATGAACTAGCAAAATCAATTGTAAATGAAAAAGGTTTTGATGAATTAAAATACTATGTTAAATTAAATTTTAAAAATACAAGTAAAATAAAAGGAGAATAATAATTGATTATTCCCCTTTTATTTTATTTAATTCTTCTTTAGTTAGGTTAGTAATTTTTGAAATTAATTCTTCATCAATTTTTTCTTCTAACATTTTTTTGGCTAAATTTATTGTATTTTCTTTGATACCATCTTCTTTTCCGGTATCATAACCAGTATCATATCCATATTCTTTAGCATCATCATATAAATTAAAGTTATCTTCATATGTTTTTAATACTTCAACCATTTCTTCATTACTTGATAATTCTTCTACTTTATCTTTTAATGTTTCTAATTCTTCTTTTTCCATTATATCTTTACCTATTATAGCTAATTCATCTATTGTTTTACTTATAAATAGTTTTATC
>CACZPQ010000026.1 GCA_902783185.1 uncultured Erysipelotrichaceae bacterium | reverse complement strand
GATAAAACTATTTATAAGTAAAACAATAGATGAATTAGCTATAATAGGTAAAGATATAATGGAAAAAGAAGAATTAGAAACATTAAAGGATAAAGTAGAAGAATTATCAAGTAATGAAGAAATGGTTGAAGTACTAAAAACATATGAAGATAATTTTAATCTATATGATGATGCTAAAGAATATGGCTATGATACTGGTTATGATACCGGAAAAGAAGATGGTATTAAAGAAGGTATAAAACAAGAAAAAATAAATTTAGCTAAAAAAATGATTGATGATAATTTCCCAATTGATAAAATAATAGAGTATACTAATTTAACTAAAGAAGAAATTATTAATCTAAAAGGAGAATAATAATTATTCTCCTTTTTCATTTAATAATTTATTAATTGCTTCAATTAAAGCTAATTTTCCATAATTATATGTTAAAGATCCTTGTTGATAAGCAATGTATGGTTCTCTTATTGGTCCATCACACGAAAGTTCAATTGAGGAACCTTGAGTAAATGTGCCTGCGGCCATTATTACTTGATCTTTATATCCAGGCATATCCCAAGGAATTGGTAAAACATTACTATCTATTGGAGATGCACTTTGTATACCTTGACAATATTTTATTAATTTTTCTTTATCATTAAATATAATATTTTGAACAATATCTACTCTTTCTTCATTGTATTTAGGACTTACATCAAAACCTAGTTTTTCTAAAACATATGACGTTAAAATTGCTGTTTTTAATGCAGATGCAACAACAGATGGAGCAAAAAACAATCCTTGATATAAACTCTTATTAACACCAAGAGTTGGACCAACTTCTCTACCTTCACCAGGAAGAGTTAATCTTTCACCAACTAGTTCAATTAAATCATGTCTTCCAACAACATACGCTCCATTTGGTGCTATACCACCACCAAGATTTTTAATTAAAGAACCTACTACTATATCAGCACCAACTTCTATTGGATTTGTTTTTTCTGTAAATTCACAATAGCAATTATCTATCATTATTATTATATCTTTATTAATTTCTTTGATTAATTTAATTACTTTTTCTACTTTTTCTATATTAATAGATTTTCTTGTTGAATATCCCTTACTTCTTTGAATAGCAACTACTTTTACTTTTGTTTTACTTATATATTCTTTTATTTTTTCATAATCAAAATCATCATTAATTAAATCTATTTGATCATAATTAATATTATAAGATTTTAAAGACGATTTGTTATCTTCAATACCTATTACTTCATGTAATGTATCATATGGTAAACCTGATACTGATAATAATAGATTTCCTGGTCTAAGAAGTGCAAACAAAGTAACAGATAAAGCATGAGAACCAGATACAAATTGATTTCTTACTAATGCATCTTCACTATTAAATATATCTTTAAATATATTTTCTAAAGTATCTCTTCCTAAATCATTATATCCATATCCAGTAGTAGAATTAAAACATGCTTCACTAACATTATTCTTTTTAAAAGCATCTAATACTTTTTTACTATAAAAGAATTCTAATTCATCAATACTCTTATATTCATTAGTTAATTCTTTTTCTGCATTATTAATTAGTTCTTCAGTATTCATGGTCTTTCTCCTCCATCTACTCTAATAATTGCATCATTTATATATGAAGAAATACTAATATTATATATTGCGTTAGCTATATCTTCTGGTTCAGCAAATCTTTTTAATAATATTTTTTGTTTTTCTTCTTCCATAAAACCAATTGTTAAATCTTTATTCATATCAGTATTAACCCATCCTGGACATATAGCATTTACTCTAACATATGGACTATATTGTTTAGCTAAATTATGAGTCAATGAAATAAGTCCTGCTTTAGATGCATCATAATCTATACTTTCTGGATATGTAGTATCTAATCCATTAGTAGATGAAACATTAATAATTACACCTTTTTTATTTTTATACATAATATCACCAACTAATCTTGATAATACAAAAGGTCCAATTAAATTAACATCTAGTGTTCTTCTAAAATTAGATACAGTTTTATCTTCAAAAGTAGTATCAATAGCAATACCTGCATTATTAATTAACACATCTATACTACCTAATTCTTCCATAATAGTATTAACCATATCTTTTACATCTTCTTCATTAGAAATATCACATTTTAATATTAAAGATCTAACATTATACTCTTTAATTTCATCTTGAAGTTTTAAAGCATCTTGTAATGAATTATTGTAATTAATTACAACATCATAACCATTCTTTGCATATTCTTTAATGGTTGCAGCTCCAATACCTCTTGATGAACCAGTTACTAATACTACCATAATAATTCCCCATTTCTTTTCAAATAAAATTCTACTAAATTATAGCAAAAAATAGAGTATAAATCTATACTCTATCTCTATTAATAATACTACTTACTTTATGTCCTTGCCATCCGTCTGTATTTATAATATCTTGTCCGCCCATTGATTCCCATTCGATAACATCAACAGCGCTACCAAAAGTATGTCCCCATTCAGATTGAGCATCAGCTCCTTTTGCATCGCCTATTGTACAAGGAATAACAACACCATTATCTAAACATACATCGATGTTATCACCAACTTTTCCAAATTTTGGTGAAACAGCAACTAAATATCTATTGTTTAATGTAGCAATACCACGATCATTTGGTTTTCCAGCAGCTGCCCATTGTTCACTTAATTCTCTTTGGGAAGATCCTTTATTCCATTTACCATAAAAATAATCATAATTAGTATAATTTTTAACTATTCCAGTTTGTGGAACACTTGCAGGTATTGCAATTTCTTGTCCACCAGCTTCAGTAGATGGTGTAGGTGCTTGTTCAATCGGAGTTATTTCTTCTTGTGGAAGAGGCATTTCTTCAGCAGGAACATTTTCTTGTTCAATTGGTGCTATTTGTTCAGGTTGTGTTGATACCTCAGGTGTTGGAACATTTTCTTGTTCAATTGGTGTAATTACTTCTGATGATTCTTCACTAACATTTTGAATTGGTTCAATAACTTGTGAACCACCCTCATTATTTACTTCTTCATCTAAATTCTCAGTATATACTGGTTCTTCTTCAAATGTTTCAGGTGCTTCTTCTTGAAATAATATATTATTTCTTTGTGTTTCTTTAGTCATTACATCACTATCATGTCTAAATGAACCATCATACATTGAGTTATTTGTTATACTCGCAATTCTAGTTTGTTTTTGCATAACATTACTTTCATCTCTATATGAACCATTATACATTGAAGCACTAGATGAAGTAGTTTCATTATTTTTTAAACTATCTTTATTAATATAACCTAAAGCCACTCCATTTTCAGTTACTAAACCTGTATTTGTATTATCATCAAAATCAACCATTAAATCTCCATTATCACCCCAATATACAGATTGTACAGTTACATTATTTTGTTCATTTTGAGCATCATATTTAGTTCCATATATTTTATCAAAATTAATATCTTCTCTTTTAATTTTTTGAATTGCCATAATAATTCACTCCCTTATTATTATATATCCCTAATAATATTTTAAACAACAATTTACATATATGTCAAATATTATTATGTCAACTATACACTTTATCTAATTGTTTTTTATAATTATCTATTATATTAAACATTTCTTTAGATGACTTAGTTTTACAAATAGTATTTTTAACTTCTTTAGATCCAGGTAATCCTTTTAAATAATAAAGTACAAATGTCCTTATTTCTAATGATGCTCCTATTTCACCTTTATCTTGAACTAATAATTCATAATGATTTTTCATCATATCTATTTTTTCTATATAAGATACTTCTTTAGGCAAAGTATTATTATCTAAATAATCAACACATTCTTTTATTAACCAAGGATTTCCTAAAACTCCTCTACCTATCATAATTGCATCACATTTAGTTTCATCTAACATTTTCTTAGCATCAAAACAGCTTTTTATATCACCGTTACCAATTACTGGAATATTAACATTTTCTTTTACTTCTTTAATAATATTCCAATCAGCGTGACCAGAATAACCTTGCGATCTAGTTCTTGCGTGTACAGCAATAGCAGATGCACCAGCACTTTCACATACTTTAGCTACCTCAATTGCATTAATATTTTTTTCATCCCATCCACTTCTAATCTTAACAGTAACAGGACATGGAACAGATGCAACTACTGCTTCAACTATTTCTTTTATTTTTTTTGGATCTTTTAAAAGAGCACTTCCGGCTTGTGCTTTTAGAGCAACTTTTGGAACTGGACATCCCATATTAATATCAATTATGTCGGGATGCATTTCTTCATAAATTTTCTTTGCTGCAGTTACAAAAGATGTAACATCACTACCAAATATTTGCTGTGCAATTGGTCTTTCAATTTCATCCATTTTTAATAAATCTAAAGTTTTTTTAGAGCCATAAGATATAGCTTTATCTGATACCATCTCAGCATACATTAAACCTGCACCCATACTCTTTATAATTTTACGAAAAGAAGTATTAGATACACCTGCCATTGGTGCTAATACTACTTGATTTTTTATTGTTAAATTTCCTATTTTAAATGTCATTTTCTTACCTCAAAAATTTCTACTTCATCACCTTGATTAAGCAAAAAAGCATTTGCATCATCTAAGTCAAGATGTAATTCCATATATGCTTTTTCACTAACTTTATATACTACTTCAACAACTCCTCTTTTTTCTGTATTTATTTTAACAAAAGTCTTATCATTATCTTTAATTCCTAACTTATCAGCATATTCTTTTGATATATGAATATGTCTATTAGCTAAAATTACTGGAACCATAATACTTCCTTTAGGACCTATAACTTCAATTTTATTTACATCATCTAATATACCACTTCTTCTCATCTTAGCCACTACTCCTAAAGTATAAGAATCAGTTTTTGAAATTTCAACTTGTGAATAATCTCTAAATGGCCCAAGTATTCTTACATTGTCAATTGTTCCTTTATTTCCTTTAATAGTTACGGTTTCATTACTTGCAAAAAGACCAGGTTGATTTATATTTTTTAGTTTAGTAAGTTCATTATCACCAAATAATTTAAAATAATCATCACTTGTTAAATGAATATGTCTAGCTGATATGCCAACAGGTATTTTCATACTATCACCTAAATTATTATATCATAAAATAAAAGTTTTATGTTCTTATTTTAAAAATATATGATATAATACATAAGATTTAAATGGGGTGATAATTATGAAAATAATAAAAGATAATACAATTTATATTCAAGCAAAAGATTTAAAAAGATTAAAAGAATCAAATACCATAGTTTCAAAAAGTCTTTTGTTTTTAATGCACTTATTATTTAATAGTTATATCGATTATAATGATGAAGATTTTATTTTATTTAATGAAAGTGATGTTAATCTAGATGGTATTGATTGGATTATCAACTTTGATGATATCAAAGATAACACTGAAGAAGAATTAACAAATACATGTAATAGTTTAATTAATCAAAGAAATATTATTGCCGATAAATATAATTCTTTATCAATTAAAGATAGAGTTAAAAATCTTAAACTATTAAATCAAACAAGAAATTTAGAATACCAAATTAATGGTTATAAAGATATTTTAGATATTAAAAATGGAACCAAAAAATTAAAATTACCTGAAGGTATTGAATATCCAGATGGTTTTATTAAAGAAAACAAAATGAAAAAACTAATTAATAAAATTAAAAAATAGACTTTTAAGTCTATTTTTACTATAATATTATTATGTTCTCGTAACTCAGTTGGATAGAGTGCTCGCCTCCTAAGCGAGATGTCGGCAGTTCAACTCTGCCCGAGAACACCAGTAAAAAAAAAACATCAGATATTCTGATGTTTTAATTATGTATACTTATTATATTAAATACAAATAATAATAGTACTCCAAGTTGCATTACTGCTTTATAATGCGCCATTTCATATATAGCAACACCTTTATCAACAAAGGATACCAACCATCCATATTTTGTCTTTGGTATTCTTTTTGTGGATGGAAACATGTGATTAACTATTATATCTTCTTGTATTTCATTTATATTAAAATTAGCCTTAGCATTTTTTAATGCTATAGTTGGATGTACATTCAATTTTTCAACAGCATTATACTCATCTATTTCTTCATCATTATAAAAATCATGAAGTAAAGCTGCTTTAGTTACATCATTCTTTTTTTTACTATTAAACAAGTCAAGAAAAAAATAAGTTGTCTTAGCTACATGCATTGAATGTTGATATCTTGTTATACCATGATGTAATTCTTTATCTAAACTTTTAAATCTTTCATTATTTAATATATCTTCACATATATATTCAAAATCAATCTTAGATGCCTTTTTCATTATTTTCACCTCTATATTAATTATACGTTTATTATTAACCTAATTTACTAAATACTAATATTATATATACAAGTGATACAACACTTAACAAACCTACTGAAACTAATAAATTTCTAATATTACTATTTAAAGTATCATCTTTATCTATTTTAGGATATTTTGCTTTAGATAAAAAAACAATCATTTTAGCAATATTATAAATAGATATTAATACTAGTATAACAGTTATGATTATTATCCAATAGCTTGAAAATTGCATATATACCACCTTAACTAATTATAACATTATTAATTTTTAATTAAAAATAAAAATTATATCATATATGTCAATTATACACTTTATCTTTTTCTAACATTATTCATAAATATATCATGAAAAGTATTATTAGTTTGTTCTTTAGTAACAATTAAATAGTATTTAGAAAAATCATAATCATTTACTCTTTCATAACCTTTATCATATAAAGTTTTAAACAATTCCTTATTATTGAATTGAGAATAAGTTAAATCAACTAGATAGTATTCAAATGTATTAATTGGTACAACAATAAAATGATGATCATACTTTGCACCCAATTCATTAGTACTTACCATTTTACTAACAACATGATTCTTACTTAGATTAGTAAACAAGTAATTAGTATAAACCATGCAAGTCCTTTCAGTTGTTAATTGATTTAATTGTTTTTTTGTTTCAGCAATAGATAATTCTATTCTTTTATCTAAAGGAATATTACTTAAATTAACTATATCATATAAATCTTTCATTATTGATAACCCTTCCTTTTTAGAGCAAATTTTTTAATTTCATTATCTTTTTTTAATATTTCACCAATTTGTTCTTCATGTATATATAATAATCCTTCGTTTTCTGGATTATTATTTAAATAATAATCAGTCACTACTAAGTGGTCTTTAACTTTATTTAAATCAGATCTATTATATATTTGTAAATCATCGTCATCTATTATACAGTAATGATCAATTTCTGGATGTCTAAACAAATATAATCTTATTTCATCTTCTTTCCACATAGATAGATAACTACATGAATTACTATATCTTCTTACATTTGGAGTTCTTCCTATACATTCAATATTATATTTTTTAAACATTTCAAAAATAAATCTAACCCACTTGCAATTATCATCGATTTCTAGTGTATCTTCATCAATAGCATCTTTAGCAGATGCTTCAATTACTACTTTACAATTATATTTTTTACAAATATTTGCAAGTATAACAATTTTCTTTTCCATGTCTTCATAAGATTTATAATAATTTGTGTCTATAACACCATCAAAATCTAAAAATATAACATTCATTAATTTAAACTCCCTTTATAATTATAGCAAATAATAGTATTCTTTGCTATAAAAACACTACTTAATAAGTAGTGTCTTTTTATTTACTTAATGTTTTTTTAAATGCAGTAGCAGGTACTTCACCAATAATATCTTCAAATTCTAAATTAGTACCTAAGAATTTATTAAACCTATTTAAATCATCTAATAATATAGAATCAACTAAATTAAATCTTATCATATTAAGTACTTTAGGATAATATAATGATACACTTAATTGATCTTCATTTAATTCTTTAACAGATAATAATTCCTCTAATTCTTTTAATTTGTGTTTCTTTTCTTCTATATCATTAATATTAATATCATATAATTCTTGATTTACTTTTCTTATTCTTCTATTAATATTCATTTCAATAGAAGCATCATACTTATATAATTCATCAAGTGCTTTAACATCATTATTTAATATTTTATCTATTATAGTAACTAAATATGGTGGATTATATTGATCGTAACTATAAGAATATAATTTTCTATTTTCATCTAAACAATCTTCAAGACTTACTTTAGAAAATCTAAAATTCTTTATCAATCTTTTATCCATGTCATTAATTACACAATCAGAAGTAAATTCTTTATGTTCAATTACACTACAATCTTTTATTATTTTATTCTTAAATAGTTCTAGTTCTTCACGATTAAATATAACATCATATTTTTCAATTACCCCACCATTATTTCTATAATATATCATATTACAAAACCTCCATTTCAAAGTATTATATCACAAATATTTAAAATTGCTATTATTTTTTTATATTAATAATAAAAATCCCTACTTAAGTAGGAATTATTAACATTTTGGTGCCCTCAAAGGGAGTCGAACCCTTATGGTATTGCTACCACTGGATTTTGAGATATGTAGTCACCAGCACCTAATTGAATTGATTTGATTTGAATTATCTTATTTTCTTTGATATTTCAGTACATTTCATTTCAATTCATATTATATCAAATATTACTGTTTTTTGAAACATTTTGATTAAATTCCCACAAAAATCCCACAATTTTTATCTTGTTTTTATTTTGTGGGATTTTTCCCCACAAATCATAATATCTTAATCTTCCGAACTAATTAATAAATTGTAATTTAGCGAATAGTAACTTAATTTTCTTTTTTATTAAACATATGG
>CACZPQ010000025.1 GCA_902783185.1 uncultured Erysipelotrichaceae bacterium | reverse complement strand
ATTACTGATGCTGTTATTATAAACGATTGTTTTTTGATAATCTCTTTATAGTTCATATCATTCACCTACTATATAAATTTTATCATAATATATCTTAAAATTAAAGAAAAATATCTGTTTAAGATATTTTTGCTTTTATTCTTCTTATACCAGCAGATGATGCTTCTTCTTTAACTATGGTAAAGTGTCCTATTTCTTTAGTATTTTTAACATGAGGACCACCGCATAATTCTTTAGAAACATTATTTCCTATTGTATATACAGTAACTAAATCAGGATATTTTTCTATAAACATACATTCAGCACCGGATTTAATTGCATCTTCTTTAGACATTTCTTCAACTTTAACATCTAATCCTTCATTAATCCATTGATTAACTAAATCTTCAGCTTGTTTTTTCTCTTCATCAGTTAATTTATGATCACAGTTAAAATCAAATCTCATTCTTTCTTCAGTTATATTTGAACCTCTTTGATGAGTATCTGGTCCTAAAACTATTTTTAATGCTGCATTAAGTAAATGTGTTGCTGTGTGATATTTTGTTTCAATTTCAGAATTTCCTGATAATCCTCCTTTGAATTTACCAGCAGATGCAGTTCTTGATAATTCCTGATGTTCTTTGAATTTTTTATTATATCCTTCTACGTCTACTTTAAGATTTTTTTCTTCAGCTAATTCAATAGTTAATTCTAAAGGAAAACCATATGTATCAAATAAATGAAATGCTGTTTGTCCATCAATATCTTTAGTAGCAACTTTTTCAAATTCTTTTAGTCCTTTTTCTAAAGTTCTTGCAAATTTATTCTTTTCTATAGTTAATTCATTTAATATTATATCTTTATTATCTTCTAATTCTTTATAGTATTTTTTATATTTATTTATTATTAGATTTGCTATTTGTGCTTCAAAATCTGTATTTAAATCAATTCCTAATGTTTTTGCATGTCTAATAGCACGTCTTATTAATCTTCTTAAAATATAACCTTGATCAGTATTAGATGGTCTAATACCTGCTGGATCTGCTAGAATAAATACAGCGGTTCTTAAATGATCAGCTATTACTCTAATGCTCTTTTGATTTTCTTCATTATATTCTTTATTAGAAATATTACAAATTAAATCAATAACATCTTTCCAAATAGATGATAAATAATTATCATTTACTCCTTCAAGGATGGCTGTAACTCTTTCAACTCCCATCCCTGTATCTACATTTTTAATTGGAAGTTCTACAACAGTACCGTCTTGTTTCTTTTCGTATTGCATAAATACATCATTCCATATTTCAACCCATCTTGAATCGTCTGGATCAAATTTATTTGGAATTTCATCATTTGATCTCCAATAAAACATTTCAGTGTCTGGTCCACATGGTCCAGTCTCACCTGCAATCCAAAAATTATCTTCACTAGTTTTTGCAATTTTATCTTCACTTATACCAAGAGATTTCCATTTATTATAAGTAAATTCATCAAATGGTATTAAATCGTTGCCAGCAAATACTGTTACAGCTAATTTTTCTACTGGAATATTTAATACTTTAGTTAAAAATTCAAAACTCCATTCAATAATTTCCTTTTTAAAATAATCGCCTAAAGACCAGTTTCCTAGCATTTCAAAGAATGTATGATGAAAAGTATCTCCAACTTCGTCTAAATCATTAGTTCTAATACATTTTTGATAATCACATAATCTTTTTCCATATGGATGTTCTTGTCCCATAAGGTAAGGAATTAATGGTTGCATCCCTGCAGTATTAAATAATACTGATGGATCATTTTCAGGAACTACTGGAGATGATGGTATTTGTTTATGTCCTTTACTTACAAAAAAATTTATATATAATTCCTTTAAATCAATATTTTCTTTCATTTTACTACCAACTTTCTATTTTATATTATCTAATATTTTATATAATTCTTCTTTTAATTTATCGAAATTATCATTACATAATTCGTAATCAAAATCTTTATAGTTTTCTAATTCTGTTTCAGTTATATGATTCTTTTCTTCAAAAGATAATTTATTATCTTTATTACTTATTAAATGAATTGTATAACAATTAGAATATTTTGTTTTCATTAAGGTTAATTCAGGAATAAGACGTGCATCACATATTATTATATTTTGATAATATTTTTGTAATACAAGAATATCTTCTTTCATTCTATTGATAAATACATATGGATCAATTATTTTTCTATATTCTTCACCTAAATCTTGTAAAAACTTTCTTGGTTTATTTTTCTTATCTATCCAATCTATCATTTCATTAGATATTAATTTAATATATTTACTATATTCAGTAATGATAGATTTTTCATTATTTTTATCATAGTATTCTTTAATATATTTAGCTAATGTATTTTTACCTACATTTGCTTTACCACCAATAATAAATAATCTCATTAAAATCAACCTTTCTAAAATAAAAAATGATACCACTGCTATCTAAGGAGCAAATAATGCGGTACCATCCTTAATTTCACTTAATTATTATATCGGAAAAAATTCCGTTTTAACTCTCCCTAAGCAGCACCAAAGATCATTGAGTTAAAAATTTTCACTATTAAACCAATTATATTTTTTAGCAAAGAAACGATATACTACTTTAAATAATGCAATCGTAGGTGTTGCTAAAATCATACCTACTATACCAAAGAAATAACCAAAAATCAATAGTCCAAGCATAATTGTTACTGGATGCAGTTTCATTGTTTTTGACATAACTATTGGTTGTAAAACATAATTTTCTAGTAATTGTACTACAATTACAATTATAGTTGTAATAATACCAATAAATGTACTTTGAGAAAAACCGACAATTACTGCTGCAATACCACCAATGTATGGTCCAATATATGGTATTAAATCAGTAATTCCACATAAAAGTCCAAATAGTATTGGTGCTTTAAGTCCAACAGCTAAAAATCCAATTGAATCCCCAACAAACACCATAAAAGCAACAAGTAATGTACCATTAACACATTTTCTAACTTCTTGTCCCATATCATTTATTAATGATGATACATCATCCTTATTTTTCTTAGGTATAAATTTCATTAAATATTCATTAATGTTATTAAAATCAAATAGCATATATATACCTATAACTAATGAAATTAATACTGTTCCTATACCCGAGAAAATTGCACCAACACTATTAAGTATAAATTCAGGTAAATTAGTAGTAATTGATGACATAACACTTTCTAATGTTGCAAATATATTTTTTTGTACTTCAGCAACATTAATACCTTGAATATTATTTAATATATTTTTAATGAATTCTTCAATTTGATTAAATATACTAGGTATAGATGCTATTAAATCATTTAACTGATTATATACTGTAGGTATTAAAAAATAGAAAAATGAGAATAAGAACCCTAAAAATAATAAATATACTATAGGTACTGCAAAACCTCTTTTAATACCCTTTTTTTCAAGTTTTAATACTAATGGATTAAATATCCATGCAATGGCAAATCCTATAAAAAATGGTGTTGAAACTTTTAATATAGTTAATAAAAACTTTAATATTCCCCATTCTTTAATTAATAATGTAACAAGAAATATTATTCCAATAATCATTACTATATAAACTAGTTTCAATATCTTTTTTGATAAGGAAACTACTTCATTAATATTTTTTTTATCAATTTCTTCTTTTTTCATAACTATCTCCCTAATACTTTTCTAATGTAGGATTACCAAATAATGCTACCAATATATTAGAACTATTAATTGATTTTTTACTACTTATATTATACTCAATTTTTAAATTATTTATATCATTAATGTTTAGTTTTAAACTCTTTTTCTTGAATTTAGTGTTTAAATCTCCTGAGTCATATAGTTTTTTATTATCTCCGTAAATTATAATTCTTCCATAATTTTTATTTTTTTGACTAACATCTTTAGTAATATTAATAATACCAGTTAAATACTTATATTCTTTGTTTAATTCATAAGTAATACTAGATTTATTATTTTTATAAAATGTAATATTACTTGGATAAGTATTATTATTTTTATCTGATATTGCTAATTCTTCTTTAATTGATGATCCATCAATATTTCCTTTTAAACTTGTAAGTAATATTGGTTGTAATTTATTTAAATTATCTCTTTTTTCAATTAATTTGTTAGCATTTAATTCATAATTGTTTAATAAATTTATACTTTCATTTAATATATTAATTGCTTCATTAATTTTATTATTGTTTTCATATTCATTAATAATATTTAAATAAATGTCTAATAAATTATTATTAATATTTTCCTTAATTGAATTAAATACTTTAGATTTAGATATATCAAATGATAACTCTTTCTTTTTATTAGTTATATATTCTAATGCTCTTTTATAAATTGATATTTTATCACTATTGCTTGTATTCTCATTAATAACAATAATTGAATTAACTTCATTTTCTAAAGTTTTAATTTCATTATTAAACATTTCATCTATTTTTGATGTTGTATCTTCATAATAAGAATCGGTTTCAATTACTTTAATAAAATTATTATATGCATCATTATAATTATTTTGATTATAATAATTAATTGCATCTAAATAACATAATTTTGAATCATATAATTTATTAATAATACTTTTAGTTGTTTCTTTATTATTTATTAATGATACAGCGCTAGATATATTATCAAAGAAGTAATTAAATTTATTTAATAAATTATCTTTTTTATTTAATAATTCATCTTTATTATTATATGAAATGTTAAATTCATCAATTCTATGATTAATATCGTTTTCTAATATTTCATTAATAGAATTCATTTTATTAGCATTATTCATATATCTATCTAATAATTTATTTATTTTTTTTAAATCATTATCTTTTTCATTATAAAAAGTATCTAAATAATCATTTAATCTACCCTTATAATCATAAAATATAGTATTAAATAGTATTAATACTATTATAATTAAAGTAATTATAATAGCTCCTATATAAAATAATAAACTAGCCTTCTTCATATTATTCTCCTTAATTATTTCTTAGATAAAAATAATCTATAAACGCTTTTAAAGTATCTTCGTCAACCGAACCTGAAAGTACATGTTTTACTTTTCCATTATTAATTATGTATGTGGTTGGTGTACCCTCATAATCAATGTAATTATACATATCAATACTAGCATTACTTGATATTTTGGATATATCTATTTTGTAAGCTTTTATATTATAATAATTAAGTGTATTTTCAAAAGTAGGAATAAATTGATCACAATAATTACATCTATCTTTTACTAAAATTAAAATACTTTTTCCTTCTGTTTGAAATATTTTTTTAAATGTTTTAAAATCTATTTCAGTAATAGTATCTTTAGCTTTTGGTAATTCTTTATAAACTAATGGTGCATCTGTAATGGGTTGAGAAATACTGTCTAATTGATTACTATTAATAGTGATCTTATTATTCATATTATCTATAGTTAATATATCAGTTTTATTATGATTTTTTATAGCATATATTACACCAAAAATAGTTAAACCGATTATTAATAATAATAACACTATAATAACATAAAATTTAATGTTTTTTTTCATTTATACCACCATTAATATTTTCTTATATTTTAATAATTTTGTCAAATTAAATATATAATAAAAAACGATTAAGTATCGTTTTTTATTATTAAATTCTATTGAATACTGATTTACGTTTTGAATATAAGAATAATCCAATAGCACTACTAAATAAGATAATGCTTGTTATTATAGGCATAAATGAACCAGTAGCTGGATTTTCATATATTGGTTTTTCTTTGAATTCAACAATTACTGTTTTATCTTCT
>CACZPQ010000024.1 GCA_902783185.1 uncultured Erysipelotrichaceae bacterium | reverse complement strand
TTATCTGATAATAATTCTAAACATAATTCAACTAAATTATATAAGTCCTTTTCAATATTCCAAACCTCACCAGAAGCACCACGTCCAAATGATGGTGGATCCATTATAATAATATCATATTTGTTTCCTCTTCTTATTTCTCTTTTTACAAATTTAACAACATCATCAACCAAGTATCTAATTGGCTTGTCCTCTAAATGAGAAGATTTAACATTTTCTTTTGCCCAATCAACCATACCACGAGATGAGTCGACATGAACAACTGATGCACCAGCATGTAAAGCAGCTACTGATGCAGCACCAGTATAAGCAAACAAATTTAATACTTTTATATCATTTCTATTAGATTCTTTAATAATCTTTTCAATATAATTCCAATTATAAGCTTGTTCAGGGAATAATCCTGTATGTTTAAATCCCATTAATTTTAAATTAAAAGTATAATCATTATAATTAATTTGCCAACTATCAGGAATTTTTTTAAATAATTCCCATGAACCACCACCAGAATTACTTCGAGTATATTTTGCATCAACATCACTTAAATCCATATCTTTATTCCATATTATAGTAGGATCTGGTCTTAATAAAGTGATATTATTCCATATTTCTTTTTTATAACCATTAGATGTTGATATTAATTTATATTCATTAAAATCATTAACTACTTTCATAATTACTTACCTATTAAATATTTGGTAATAGGATCTATTAATTCTAAAATACCATGTATTAAGAAGAAATAACCTAATACCATTACTCTTACATTATCACTATAATTTAAACTAATACTAGTAACAATTCCAATTAACATGAATAAAAGCAATAATACTATTCTTAATTTCCACATTTTATCTTTTCTATCATTATAATAATCTGTTTTAATAAACTTAATAACAGACATAATAGATACCCAAGACATTAAAGAAATGGCAAGTACATTATCATTTTCAAATGAGAAAAATATATCTACTATTCCAACTGATATACTAGCTAAAAAAGTATATAATCCTTCATAATCCTTAGATTTTTTAGTTAATATAAATTGTATTAAATTTAGTAGTGCATATGAAAACATTACAGATAAAAATACAATTTTAACATTTGAATATTTAAATACAGCAGATAATATAATTAATAATCCAATAACTACTAAAAATGAATTAATTACTGTATCAATTTTTTGTTTAGTTTTCACAAATATCAATTCCTTTCCAATTAACATTATCTCTATTAAATGTTTCACTAGATACATTAGTATAAATATTTTCTAAATCAACATAATTATTTGTAACATTTAAATAATTTAATACTTCATCAATAGCATTTATTAAAGATGCTTTTTTTGAATAAACATATATACTCTTATTTCTTGTAATACAACCTACATCAGGAAATAAATCTTTAAACATATATGGTATTATTAATCTTCGATGATAATTATCAGTGGTAATTTTAATTAAGAATACATTATTATCAATATGTTCTTTATTTAAAATAACTTTATGTAAATTACCATATTCAATAATTTTATTACAACTATTTTCATCAATAGGTTTATTTATTATAACACTATTATTTTCTAAATCAACTACGTAAGAACCATTATACATTATTACAATTGGTTTAATTTTAATATCAGTATACTTATTAATACTACTTTTATTATCAGTTATGAAAACATATTTGACTTTATCATCAAATTTATTAATAGGTTTCTCATCAATGTTTGCAAAAATAATTCTCATAATACATCACATTTATATTATACAATACATTAACATAAATTGACACATATTATACTAAACAGTGTTGTAAATATTTGTAAATAAAAAGCAAATCTATTTAGATTTACTTATATATACTATTAATGCTATTCCAGCAATTACAATGATACTAACTAACACAATCATAACTGTTGAAGATGATTTCTTTTCTTCACCATTTTTTAGTGTTCCATCAGTTAAATTAATATCATTTTTAATATCATATCTATCACTGTTTTCAAATTGTTCTTTAACTTCATTAATCATTGATGTTCCAGTTGCCTCAGAAAATCCAGAATAAGTTTTTTTACCAATAACTGTAAATGGTACACCACTTGCAGTTTCTCCTAAAGATTTAGCAACTGTACTCATTAATTTATTATTATCTTTGTTACCCCATACCTCATATGTACGAATATTAAAGTATTTACCATATTCTTTTACTTGAGTAGATAGCCAAGATATTTCATCTAAACAATGCCAACATGATTTACCTCTAAAAATATAAATATTAACTTTTTCATCAGATTCAGAATAATTAGATAAATCTGCACCTTTCATTTTATTAACATATTCTTGATAAGCATTAAATGTTTGTTCATTTTCAAAGTTAGCAGAATTACCAAAGTATGCAATTTCTTCTTCAACAGCTTCTTTAATACCAGACTCAACAATTTGAGCATTAACGCTATTTGTAAAGAATAAACCTCCTATTAATAAAGTTAAAACATAAAATATTTTTTTCATAACTTAACCTCCTATAAATATAATAACATAAATATAAATATTATTCTATACTTGATAATTTCATTTTTATTTTTATTATTATATATCCAGTATAGAAAACTCCTATACAAGATAGTACTCCTGTAACACCAGAAATTATCAAAGATAAAATAACATCATATATTAAAGACATAGTAAACATTACAGCAGAAAATAAAATAGATAAAAACCAAACTACTAATAATATATACATAGTCCTTAAATTCCCTTTTAATTCTTTCACTAATATCACCATTTATATAATAACACATTATTAAAAGAATTCATAGAATAATATAAGGTGAATTATATGAATAACTTTAATTATAATATTATTTTATTAACATTTTTAGCAACTTTATTTACTTTTTTAATAACTACCTTAGGATCATCAATAGTTTTTTTCTTTAAAAAAGTAAATAAAAATGTATTAGATGCTATGCTTGGAGTATCAGCTGGAGTTATGATTTCTGCTTCATTCTTTTCTTTATTAAATCCTGCTATTATACTATCAGAAAATTTAAATATGATTAGTTGGCTAGTTCTCTTAATAGGATTTACGTTAGGAGGTATTCTTCTTTATATAACTGGATTAATATTTGATAGAAAACTATCTAAAAAGAAAGAAAAATTAAACTTAAAAAGATGTATTATGTTATTTTTTTCAATCACCATCCATAACATTCCAGAAGGAATGGCAATAGGTGTTGCATTTGCTTCAACACTTTATAATATTGATGGTGCAACAATTGAAGCTGCAATTATCTTAGCAATTGGAATTGGAATTCAAAACTTTCCAGAAGGTAGTGCTGTATCACTCCCGTTAAGACGAGAAGGAATGTCTAGATTAAAATCATTTATGTTTGGAAGCTTGTCTGGTTTAGTAGAAATATTTGCTGGAATAATTGGTGCTCTATTAGTATTAAAAATAAGAAATTTACTTCCATATCTCTTAGCATTTGCAGCTGGTGCAATGATATATGTTGTTGTTGAAGAATTAATCCCAGAATCACAAACTAATAAAAATAAAGATATTATGGCTTTATTTACTCTAATAGGTTTTTCTATTATGATGATTTTAGATATTGCTTTAGGTTAATTATTATCTATGTAATACGCATAATATTCATCAAATGTAATATCTTCACTATGAATTGCTAGAGCCACATCTCTTCCAACATAACGATAATGCCATGGTTCATAATCATAACCAGTTAATTTTTCTTTATCCATTGGATATCTTAAAATAAAACCATATTTATAAGAATTATTAATCATCCAATAATACTCATTTGTTTTATCAAATTGTTTTGATAAAAGATTAATATCAACAGTTAATCCAGTTTGATGTTCTGAATGTCCAGGTCTTGCAGATACACTATCTATTAAAGCAACATCCTTTGTTTTTACTTTATTATTATATATTTTATTTTGTTTTTCATAAGATCTATAAGCCGATAAATTATATATATTAATATCATCTTTTTTTGCATCTTGACATAGTTTTTCAAATTCTAAACGTGCCTCATGTCTTAAATAAGAGTTTATTCCAACACTGCAATCAGTAGATATGTTTTCTAAATCATTTGGTACATAATTATCTTTTAAATAATAGTACTTATTAACTAGAACCAAATAATCTTTAGATAGATCTGATTCTACAACATCCTTATAATAATCTCTATATAAACCAACATTTACTTCTTTTACTATTGTAGATATATCTTCAGTATTTAAAATACTATAATCTAAATACTTTTCTAAATTATTACAAATAAAATATTTTTCTTGTTTTAATAAATTTATTATTTCTCTATTACTATTATTAACTTTAACATTACAAAAAATATTATCATCTATATTTGAATAGACATAAGCATTATTTGTACAACCACAAGTAAATAGTATCATTATCAACAAAAGTAATCGTTTCATAGATCACCTCTATAATAATAGTATTAATACAAATAAAAACCTATTCATTAAGAATAGGTTATCTTGATCTTCCCATGCTTTGTTCTTGATTATGAGTTAGTGTATTAGCAAAATATTCTTGATATTCTTCTGAAGCTTCTGCATTTCTTAATAACATACTATTAGTAGTAAAAGGTTGTTTATCATCTTTTTTATCATGAAGATAATTTAAACTAGCTCTAACAGCTTTAATATTTGCAGCATTTAAAGCATTTACTGGTTGAACACTTTCGTTTGATTCTACTTTATCATCAGTATTTTCTTGTATCTCTTCAATATTGTTATTAGTATCTTCAACAATATTGTTAGATTCATCATTAATATGTGATTCTTGTGGATTTATGGATTCAATGTTTTGTGGAACAATTGTTTGCTCATTAATTGAATTATTATTTTCATTGTTTTTTTCAAATCCACTTACTTGTTCAACTAGTGACCTACCTTTTCCAAAATCCTTATCAGCTTCAATCTCTTGATTAGTTGTTGCACTAAATGCATCTTCCATATTTATAGGTTTTGGCGTTTCATTGTTTTCAACTTTATTATTATCATAATAATCTTCAGCAGGTATAAAACCTCCTCTAGAAACAATACGTTCAATAATCTCTTTTCTATTACATAAAACTTCAGCCAAAATATCTTTTAAAATATCCTCAATTTCTTCTTGTTTTACTACATCATATTGACCTTTATTATTGCTTAGATTATCTTCTCTAATTTCTTTTAAATCAGTTATTACAGAATTTAATTCTTCAATACATGATTTTAAACTACTTTCTGTTTCAGATAAACTAGATTCTGATTGATCTTTTTCAATATTAGCATTCTTTGCTTCTAATGAACTTATTTGTGATTTTAATTCAGCTATTTCAGAATCTTTATTCATAACAGCTTTCATAACATTATTATTTTGTTTTTCAATTGCACTCTTAATATAATCTAAGTAAGCAGTATATGTTTCATATTGCCCCTTTTCTCTTATTGAAACTATTAATTCTTCATCCATAATATTATCTCCTAACTAATATTTTTAATTTTTTCTATTACACTGTTTATTAAATCCCATTCTTCTTGAGTTTGAACTTCACCCAATTCTTCAAATCCTACGTTAGGATCAAAAGTACTAACATTTAATATTTCTTTACCTTGTCCATCTACAGCATGATCTGTATAAGCAATGTAACCCTTATTATTTTGAGGACAAGTAAATGTAAAATAAATATCAAATTCCATTCTTTGTCCATCAACATCAGCAATTAATTTATTATTGTTCATACCTACAATCCCTCTATTCTAATAATAATTTTATCATATTTAGTACTGTTTATCAACTTTTATTTATAATTGTTTTACACTTGCATATTTATAAAAAAAATGTATAAAATAGTAATATAAATTGTTGACATATGTTATTAAATTATTATATAATGTAATAGCGATGTGAAAAAATGCCTGATTAGCTCAGTTGGTAGAGCGCACGGCTGTTAACCGTTAGGTCGCAGGTCCGAGTCCTGCATCAGGCGCCATTTTAAAAATAAAGGTATAGATTTAATTATCTATACCTTTTATTTTGTTTTTATTAGTCTATTTGCATTATAATCATTACTAAATTGTCAAATTTGTAACACATTTTAATACATAAAAAAAGCAAGTTATATATAACCTGCTATTTTTAAATATATACTCCCGTTACTCTTTCTCTATTAGAATAAGGCTTTTTTGTAAGATATTTTTTTACTAATTCAACTCTATTATTTTTTAAACTTGCTGGAACATCAATTATTCTTTGATTAGATGAACCTCTAAAAATAGCATTAAATGTTTTTTGCTCAAGAATAAATTTTCCATCAACTAAAACATCTATTTGTTTTAAAAAGTCCATATATTCTTTTTTAGTTTTTGCAAGTTTTAATAAAGTTTCATAATCATATCCTGTATAGCACCATATATTTAGTCCTTTTGATCTAGCATATTTTGCTATTTCAGCACATGCAGCTGGTTGCATCATTGGATCTCCGCCAGAGAAAGTAATTCCATCTTGGCCTTTTAATCCATCAATTATTCTTTTAACTTCATCAATTTCAACCTCAGCGCCACCATCAAAATCCCAAGTTTCAGGGTTTTGACAGCCAAAACAATGATGAGGGCATCCTTGAGTCCAGATAACTGTTCTTATCCCCTCACCATCGACTATACTATCAGGTTGTAAATATGCAGCTAACCTAATCTTCATAAATTAGCATCCCTTTGCTTCATTCATTATTTCTTTAACACCAGTGTGTTTTACACGATCTTTTTCTTCAGCTCTTTTACCATTGTTGAATCTTGAAACATCACCAGATAAATAACCTGTAACTCTTCTTATTCTTTCAAATTTTGTTCCTTCACCTACAGTTTTAACTTTCATTTTATTTCGCCTTCCTTTCCTTCTTTATTATTTTCCACATTCACATTTAATTTCATTTAAATGTTCAATTGGAACTCCTTCAAATTCTCTTCTTCCACATCCTGGACAAACATCATTTATTACTCCGATATATCCACAGACAGGGTCTCTATCAACTGGATGGTTAATTGCTCCATAACCAATTCCAACTTCTTTCATTAATCTAATAACACTTTCAAATGCTTCGACATTATTTACAGTATCACCATCTAATTCTATATAAGATATATGACCACCATTAGTCAAATTATGATATGGGGCTTCAACTTCTAATTTATGTTTAATACTTGTATTGTAATATACTGGAACATGGAATGAATTAGTATAATATGCTCTATCAGTAACTCCAGTAATTTTTCCATATATTGCTCTATCAATATTTACAAATCTACCAGATAAACCTTCAGCAGGTGTTGCAATTAAAGTAAAGTTTAATCCATATTCTTTGCAATATTGATCACATCTTTTTCTCATATATCCAATAATCTCTAAGCCTAACTTTTGAGCTTCTTCTGATTCTCCATGATGTTTTCCAATTAAAGCTTTTAAAGTTTCAGCTAAACCAATAAATCCTGTTGTCATAGTACCATGTTTTAATATTTTTCTCATTCTATCATTTGGAGATAATTTTTCACCATTAGTCCAAACTCCTTGTTCAATCAAGAATGGGAAGTTATAACAATGTTTAGAACATTGAATCTCAAATCTTTCAAGTAATTGATCTCTTACAAGATCCATCATTTCACCTAACTCTTTATAGAAACCTTTCATATCAGCTTGTTTTCTTTCACCAAGAGCAATACCATATTTAATTCCTATTCTAGGTAAGTTAATAGATGTAAATGATAAATTACCTCTACCTCCAGTTGTTTGATTATCTAAATCAGTAACATCTGCCATAACTCTTGTTCTACATCCCATATATCCAACTTCAGTTCTAAAGTCACCTTTCTTGTAAAACTTTTTATTGAATGGTGCATCTAAGAATGAGAAGTTAGGGAATAATCTTTTAGCAGATACACGACATGCTAATTTAAATAAATCATAATTTGGATCTTCATTATTATAATTAATTCCTTCTTTTACTTTAAATATAGATACAGGGAATATTGGAGTTTCTCCTTTTCCTAATCCTTCTTCAGTTGCAAGTAAGAAATTTTTAGTTACTAATCTTCCTTCAGGTGTAGTATCAGTTCCAAGATTGATTGATGAGAATGGAACTTGTGCACCAGCTCTTGAATG
>CACZPQ010000023.1 GCA_902783185.1 uncultured Erysipelotrichaceae bacterium | reverse complement strand
GGTGCAACGTTATACTTACCATCTTCACCACCCTGGCCTGTTAAGACTAAAATTGAATTCATACCAGCATTCTCAGCCATTTTAATATCTAAAGTAGAGTCTCCAATTACAAATGAATTTTCTAAATCAATATTATACTTTTTAACTGCCTTTTCAATTAAACCAGTTTTTGGTTTCCTACAATCACAATCAAATTTTAATTCTGGTATTTCACCTTCAAATCCTTTATCAGGATGATGTGGACAATAATACAATCCATCTATATAAGCTCCACCCTGTCCAAGAAGAGTTTCCATTTTTTTATGAATCATCTCAAGTTCTTCATGTGTTACTTCCCCTCTTGCAATAACAGGTTGATTAGTAATAACTATTGCTAAATAACCAGAATCATTTATTTTTTTTATTCCTGATATAACACCATCTAGTAATTCAAAATCATCAATATTTCTTAAAAATCCAACATATTTATTAATTGTTCCATCTCTATCAATAAAGAAAGCTTTTTGTTTATTTTCTAAATTCTTAGCTTTAATTTTACCCATATTCATATCATCACAAACCATGTAATATCTTTCAGGTGTTCCCATATCTTTTATATATTCAGGAGTATCATATGCATATATTTTTAAAGAATTAATATTAGCTTTTAATATATCTCTATCAAAGTTTACTTTAACAGGTTCAGATACTAAATCTAAAACTCTACTATTTAATATATGAACTCCCGAATTTACTCGATTATGATAATAAGTTCTTTCATCTTCTGTATTTAACCAATTAATTACTCGATTATTATCATCAGTTATTATTAAAGAACTATCAAACGGATGACTATTTGGATGAGTAAATAAAGTTACATCAGCATTATTTTTTTTATGAAAATCAAGTGCTTTATGTAAATCTACATCAAATATAATATCACCATTTACAAATACAAAATCTTCATTTTTGATATACTTTTTTAAGTAATAGAAACTTCCAGCTGTTCCAAGTGGTTCTTCTTCTATAATATAATCAATATTAATTCCAAAGTCCTTTCCATCTTTAAAATAATCCATAATAGATTCTTTTAAATAACCAACAACCATAATAAAGTCTTTAATATTATTTTTCTTAAAAAAATCTACTTGATATTCCAAAATTGGTTTGCCATTTATTCTAATCATTGGTTTAGCAACTTCACTATTTATTGAGGAAATTCTTGTCCCTTTTCCTCCTGCCATTATTACTACTTTCATAATTAATCCTCATCTCTTAAAGTCCAAGCTTTGGCACCATTTTCACATATAGTAGGAACCATAACTATACCATCTAATTTTTCCAATTTTTTTACTAAATTATATTTTTCTTTTGGATCACAAAGAATTAACATAAATCCTCCGCCACCTGCTCCACTTATTTTAGCAGCACGTGCTCCATTGTTCATTATAAATTTATATAATTCATCAATTTCAGGATTACTTACAGTTGATGCAGTTTCTTTTTTAGCTAACCATCCTTCTGTTAATAATTTAGCAATTTCATTAAAATTAGCGGTTACTAAAGCATTTTTCATCTTCGTCGCATTCTCTTTTAATTTAAACATTCCTTCAAGTGATTTTTTATCATTTTTCTTCGTATTTTTAATTTGATCATCAATTATTTTAGCACTTTCTCTAGATGTTCCCGTATAATATAACAATAATTCACTTTCTATTTCATCTCTAATCCAATTTTTTATTTTTAAAGGATTAACAATTACATCATTATTTTTACGAAATTGCATAAAATTAAATCCTCCAAAAGTTGCAGCATATTGATCTTGTTTTCCTCCATGTAAATCTAAATCTTCTCTTTCAATTTCATAAGCAAGTTTAGCAATATCATATTCACCATATGGCAAATTTAACCATTCAGTAAACGCTTTTAATATACATACTACCATTGTACTTGAAGCACCTAATCCACTTCCAACTGGAGCATCGGAATAAGTTGTCATTTTAAATGATAATCCCTTTTTTAAATTCATCTCTTTAACAATACGATTATATACACCTTTAGCTAGTAATGCTGTTTTATCTGTTATATCAAGATGTAAAGATGAATTTGTCTCAAAATGTTCTTTTCTATCAGAAGAATCTATTACTATTTTATTATCTTTGTTTGGTTCAATTATACAATATGCATACATATTAATGGTAACATTTAAAATGGCTCCTTCATATAAATCACAAAAAGGTGAAATATCTGTTCCACCTCCTGCAAGACCTAATCTTAAAGGTGCTTTTGCTCTTATTATCATAAATTATCTTCCTTCCTTATTTGTTAAAATATCTTTCATTTT
>CACZPQ010000022.1 GCA_902783185.1 uncultured Erysipelotrichaceae bacterium | reverse complement strand
AGAACCTCCACCTAAAATATGATATTGAGCTACATCCTTATAACTATTAGGATTATTAACAAGGTATGCTATAGCATCAATATTTCTTGTAAAATTATATATTCCCATAGATACTAATTCAGAAATATATGATGGAGAATTAACTACAGGTGAATCATCTAAAAGTAATATTACTTTAGACATATCAAGACCAAAAGATAATTTTTGAATTGTAGCTATATTAGTATAATCCCTAACTGCAGTAATATCTAAAATCATTTTATTAAAGAAAAAGTTTTGAAAATTAGATATTATTTCATCAGCAGAATATTCTCCTTGTACATTCTTTATTATATCTATTCTTAAATTAGATAACATTTGACTATATTTATTAGCAATAATAACATTCATTTTTATAACCTCCTACTTCATCCAATCAGTTAAATTGTCCGAATCATATGTTGCATCAATTTCTGATGTTTGACCTTCAACATCAAACGAATATAAATCACCTAAGACAGGTAAATCAAAGTGAAAGAAAAGATTTATTTTATAATAAGCTCTAGTTTTAAAATAACTATGATAGTTTGTATATTTAGTAAAACAATAATAATATTGATTTTTACTACTATTTACTTTTTCAATAGCAGATGCTGCAGGAACGGATGGATCAATTGTTTTAGCTCCATACACAACAGTATCTGATTGTAGATGACAAGCACCCATTGTTTTATAACCAGTTTGTGTTAAATAATTATTAATCAATTTTACTCCATTATCAGTAAAACCTTCATTTTTTTCAATTAAACTTAATACTTCATTCTTAACTTTAAAAGACTTGGAATAGTTAATAGTTAATGCAATATATGCAGCAAATATTAATGTAAAGAAAATAACTAACATAAATACCCAAGTACCACTAATCGTTTGTTTCATATTAACCTCCCATTGTTACGGGATAATATAACTTTTTAGTAGATCCCTTTAATCCAAAAGTGAAAAAATGTCTAACAACAGGTAAATCAACAGCAAAGAAAACCTTTACTTGATAATAAGCAGATGGTGGAAATTGAACTTCTGTGTGACTAGAAGATGAGTAAACAGTTTCCATTTCTTTGATGCAAAATACTGCCCTATTATTAGTCGAAGAACCTTCAACACCATATCCTTCTTCACCGTTATCACAACTTCCTGTAGTTCTATATCCAACCCTTTTCATAAAATCTTGAATTTGTGTTAATGAATTACCATCTAAACCATTATTCTTTTGAATTATATTAATTATTTCATTTTTAACTTTATACGCTTTATTCATATTAATAGAAAGGCACATATATCCTGCAAAAAGCAAAACAAAAACTATAAAAATAGTTGTCAAAAAATAAGAACCAACTGCTTCCCTCAAAATATATCATCCCTTCCAAGGGCAATAAATATTCTCATGCTTATTCCCCTTATTATCCACATAGTAACATTTAACTAATTCACCAATAGCATTATCACATGAATTATTACCAGCATTACATGGATTTTCACATATTGCTTGACTACATTTACTATTAGCTTGAAAATTAGCATCTAAATTAGGCCAAATAACGAAATAGAAAAAAGCCACAAGAACAGAAACAGCAATAACAATAACAATTGTTATATTTAATTCACCTGTGGTTTCTTTCATATTATTCTACCTCTCTTTTTATTCAACACAAAAATAATTATGGATTAGTGAATTATACACCACCATTATTTCCACCAACATTACTTCTTGAGTTATCACATTTAATATGTTGGTCATCTAATTCACCACTACCATCATCTTTATAGAAACGACAATCCATAGTACCATTTGAATCTGGTTCACTACATTGTACAGCTGATGCACAGTGAGTTTGTGCAAGTAAGTTTGATTTAATAGCTGGCCAAATAAATGCATAGAAGAATGCACCTACTGCAGCAATAGCAACAACTGTAATAACTGTCATATTTAATTCTCCAGTAGCTTCTTTCATATATATAATTCTCCTCTCTCTATTATTATTTTTATTATAATCTTTTTTTTATGATTTATCAATAATTTTTAAAGTATTTGTAAATACTTTACAATTTGTAAAAAAAAAAAGAAGATAATCTTCTTAAAAAAAATTGATATAAGAATTACCCAACTATTTTTTTTATAATTGCATTAACATATTTGGATATTCCAATAATTATTATAATTGATACAAGAAAAGCAATTAAATCATTTGGTATAATTATTTTAATAATAAATAAAACCATTAGATGATAACACATTATATCCAACGTATATCTACCAAACATGCTGATTTTATTAAAAGCTTTAAATTTACAAAGTATATATGAAATATATATAAACAGTATACATCCAATAATAGACATTACCAATGTATAAAAATAATTCAACCCATACAACTTTATTGATAAATTTATTGGAGTATTAAAATATGCAAGTACTAAAAAACTAATAATCATTACTATAACAGATATTATGTTTGTATTATTAATTATATTTTTTCTTTGAATATAGTATCCAAAATAAATAAAGAAAGTCATAAATGGAACTGTATCAATGCTCCATGGGAGCAATCCTTCAAGAAGTGAAAGAAAAAAACCAATTATTATCAAAATTATCGAAATAATTAAATCATTATTTTTAAAATTTTTTTTCAGAATAAAAAATAAAGAATAAGATAATATATAACATGTCATAAACCACATTGGTGCATTACCAATTCCCATTATTACAACATCTCTATTCCATAAATAATATCGTGAATAAAAAATTCCAATAATTCCATTTTTTATTATTTCAAAAGTAAAATTTCCTTTTATAAACATTAAAAAAGAATAAAATAAAAGAATAATAATACTATAAAACAAATAATATTTTATAATTTTTTTAATTGTATCAAATAAATTCGTATAATTACTTAATTTATTTGTATTGAAAGTATATCCAGTACATACAAAAAATATAGTTATATAAAATGAATTAATTAATATATTAAATTTATCTCCAAATATAGAATTTCCAGTATGAGAAAAAACAATTAGTATTATTGCTAATAATTTGGTTAAATCTATAAATTCTATTCTTTTATTCATACGAATCACCTATTTTATATCTATAATAATCCAATTTTCATCATAAATATCTACTTTTTTGTCATTATTATACCATTTAGATGGCGCTATAACTATTTTATTTTTATTTAATGAAAGAAATTGAGCCCAAAAACTAAATGTTGAGTTAGACATTATGAAATTTTTACAATTT
>CACZPQ010000021.1 GCA_902783185.1 uncultured Erysipelotrichaceae bacterium | reverse complement strand
TGGACGTGGTGCTTCTGGTGAGGTTTGGAATATTGAAAAGGACTTATATAATTTAGTTGAATTATGTTTAGAATTATTATCAGATAAACCATTAATGTTACTAATTAATTCATATACTACTGCCTTATCTAGAATTGTTTTAGAAAATATATTAAATATGGTAATTGTTAATAAAAAGGGTGGTATAGTAACATCAGATGATTTAGGAATAAAAGAATATAATACTGATATTATATTACCATGTGGAAATTTTGCTAGATGGGAAAGTAAATAATAAATTATAAATTTTTAAGAACTATAATTAGTTCTTTTTAATTTTCTTAATCATATATTTATTATGAAAGGAGATATTATGGAAATTCTTAAAGTATCATCAAAGTCTAATCCAAGTAAAGTTGCTGGAGCTATTGCTAATATTTTTAGAGAAAGTAAAAGTGTAGAGATTCAAGCAATTGGTGCAGGTGCTTTAAATCAAAGTATTAAGGCAATTACTATTGCTCGTGGCTTTTTGTCTCCATCTGGATATGATTTATATGTAATACCAGCATTTAGTGATGTATTAATTAATAATGAGCAAAAAACAGCAATAAGACTTATTGTTGAAGCAAAATAAAATTTCACTATATAAAGTGAAATTTTTATTTTGTTATCATAAATAGTGATATACCAAGTAAGATTCCTGTTGCTAATACAGATAAGATTAAGATAAATGAATTGATATATCCAGTAGATACATTATTGTTTTTTTGTAATCTTCTTACTTTATTTTCATTTAATTTAAGTAAGTTTTGTTTTTGTGTATTATAAGCATCAATTGCTTTTTTTTGATACTGTGTTAATTGAATATCAGGATTAATAGTTTCTTTTGCTGTTAATTCATTAATACCATATTCATATGAATCATTGTTTTGCTTTACTGAACCAATTAAATAATCTTTATATTTTTCTGCATCATACATTAATTTTTCAAATGCTTGAGTACTAATTTCTTCTTGTTCAGTTAATGTTGGTTTACTAATTAATTCAAAATACTTTTTTGAATTAATTACATCATAATTTGTATTCATAAGTTATTCTCCTTTTAAATTAGATAACATATCTAATGCATATTTTTCTAAATCATCTAAATCTTTTTCTTTTTTAATTTCTTCTTCAGTAGGTTCAATTGAAATTGAATGTAATTTCATTATATTAAAGAAATCTTCAGCGCTTATAGTATATTGATCAACATACATTTGTGAATATTGACTTGCAAAAAAGTCGGCTAAATTAACATTGCTAAGATCAACACTATCATTTCCATAATATAGTATATTATTATCATATTTTAAATCATTAAGATTATCATGAGTTAATAAAGAACTCATTATTTCATCATTTGTCATATTATATCATTCCTTATTATAATTATAATTAATTATTTGAATTTTTGCAACAATAAGAGTATAATATTTTTAGTGATTTTTATGAAAGAGAAACTATCTAAAGAGTTTATTATAAATTTATCTAAATCAAAAAAAGAACCTAAATGGATGCTAGATATAAGACTTAAAGCTTATGAAAAGTTTTTAGAATTAGATAATCCTAAATTTGGACCTATTATTGATTTAGATTTTGATGAGATTTGTTATTATAAAAAGATTAATAAAGAGATGACTAATAATTGGAATAATGTTGCTTGTAGTATTAAAGATACTTTTGATAATCTTGGTGTAATCAAAGCAGAAAAAGAATATCTTGGTGGTGTTACTAATCAAATTGAATCGGAAGTTTTTTATCATAACACTTCGACTAAACAAGATATTATTTTTACATCTACTGATGATGCATTAAAAAAATATCCAGATATATTTAAAAAGTATTTTAATAATTTAGTTAAATATGATGAAAATAAATATACTGCACTAAATACTGCTGTTTGGTCTGGTGGTTCATTCATTTATATTCCAAAAGGAATAAAATTAGATAGACCATTACAATCATACTTTAGAATTGATTCTAAATCATTAGGACAATTTGAAAGAACAATTATTGTAGTTGAAGATAATGCTGATTTATCTTATATTGAAGGATGTACTGCACCAACATATTCATCAAATTCACTTCATGCAGGTGTTGTTGAAATATATGTTGGAAAACATGCTCATTGTAAATATTCAACAATTCAAAATTGGTCTACTGATGTATTTAACTTAGTTACTAAAAGGTCAATCGTAGATGACTATGGCCAAATGGAATGGATAGATGGTAATATTGGTTCTAAAGTAACAATGAAATATCCATCATGTATATTAAAAGGAAAATATTCAAAAGGAAATTCTATATCTATTGCTTATGCAAAAGAAGGACAAAAATTAGATGCTGGAGCAAAAATGATTCATTTAGGACATCATAGTGCAAGCAATATAGTTAGTAAGTCAATAGCACAAAATGGTGGAGTAGCAAATTATCGTGGTACTACAAAAATTATTAAAGAAGCTACTAACTGTAGGGCAACAATAAAATGTGATACGATTTTACTTGATTCAAAATCTAAAAGTGATACTTTCCCTAAAAATGTTGTAAGTAATAATTCTTCAATATTAGAACATGAAGCAACAATATCAAAAATTAATGAAGAAAAATTATTCTATTTAACATCTAAAGGATTATCTGAAGATTTAGCAAAAGAATTATTGATAATGGGATTTATAAATGATTTTAAAAAAGAATTACCAATGGAGTATGCTGTTGAACTAAATAGGCTATTAAAAAGCTAAAATATAGTAAAATGTTATTGTTGGTTGACAAATTTCCAAGTCAACTATGTAGAACGCAACCGATAAATAATATATAATTTAAGCATGAAAGAGGTGATTAGTATGACAATTGGTGAAAGATTGTTAAGACTAAGAAAAGAAAGAAATTTATCACAAGAAGAACTTGCCAATGCACTAGATGTTTCAAGGCAAACAATTTCAAAATGGGAGACTGATCAATCTACTCCTGATTTTGATAAAATTATTCCATTATGTGAATATTTTGGGATAACATCTGATGAATTATTAACTGGTAATTATAATATTAAGGAAGCAAAACAAGCAAATGTTAAAAGTAACTTTGCAAGAAATATTGCTGTAGCTGTAATGCTATACATATTTGCAATTATTGCTGTTGTTTTGTGTTCAGCACAATTTGGACAACCAATTATTGGTGTTTCAATATTTTTTGCTTTAATTGCAGCTGGGACAGGATTACTAATATATAATGGCATATATTATAGTAAAGAAAAAAATCAACAAAAAGAAGAATATAATGAAAAGGATAATACTGTATTAAAACAAATTACAAGTATTATTGGAACAATAGGATTAATTGTTTATCTATTAGTATCATTTCTAACTATGGCTTGGCATTTAACATGGATAATATTTATTATTGTAGGTTTAGTTAATGAAATAGTTAAATTAATTTATTCAATTAATGCTAGTAAAGGAAGTGTTGATAATGAATAAGACAGTTAGTATTTGCTTAATTATTGTGTTATCATTATTAACATTAGTTCTTACTGGATTATTTATATTCTTAATGAGTGGTAATTCATTTAATTGGAGTTTTAGTTTTAATACATACTCAGAAAAATTAGTTGAATCTAAAGAGGTAAGTGATGTTGCTTCATTAAATGTTGATTCACAAAATGTTGATGTTTTATTTGAAAAATCAAATGATGATAAAGTATATATTGAATTATATTCTGAAAATAATGTTGATCATAGTATTGATGTAGTAGATAGTAAAGTTAATGTTAAATTTTATGATAAAGAAGTATTTAGATTCTTTAAAAAGAATAGTAGAATACTAATAAAGCTTCCTGAAAACTACGAAAATGAATTAGTTATAACTTCAACTACAGGAGATATTAAATTTCAATCATTTGAAAAATTAAGTCCAATTATTAAATTAGGAACTGGAGATATTAAAGCTGACAAATTAAATGAAGTGGAAATAACTTCAACTACAGGAGATATTAAAATTTCTGAATTAAATGCTATCAATTGTAAAACAGTAACTGGTGATGTAAAAATTAATAGAGTAAACATAGCAAATATACATGGTACAACAGGGGATGTTAAAATTCAAGAAATTAATTATTCTGCTGATATTACATTAACAACAGGAAATGTAAAAATTACTAAATTTGATGTAAAGGAAAATTCGAGTATTAATTTAACAACAGGTGATGTAAAAATTGAATCTCATAGTGGTGCATATATAGAAACGACTAATAATGTTGGAGATGTTAAATTAAATAATAATGATAGAACATTAGAAAAAACATTAAAGATTTCTGTAAGAACAGGAGATATTAAAGTTAATTAAAAAGATCAATTTTGATCTTTTTTTCTTGATTTAAAAAAAATAATAATGTATAATCGAAAATGAAAATGATTTTCAAATTGAAAGAAGTGTTTATATGATTAGAAATAAATATAATACAAAACAAAAGGATTTAATATTAGATATTATTAAGAAGATGAATAAAGAATTTACTATTAATGATATATATAAAGAATTAAATGGAAGTGTTGGTTTAACAACTATATATAGATTAGTAGATAGTTTAATAAAAGATGGTTTATTACATAAAGATATCAATAATGACAATGTTACCTATTATCAATACTTAGAACAATGTGATGAAGAAAATCATTTCTACTTAAAGTGTGATAACTGTGGAAAAATTATTCATATTGATTGTGAATGTATAAATGAATTATCAAATCATATTTTAAAACATCATAAATTTATTACAAATAAAGAGCAAATAATTATTAATGGAATTTGTAATAACTGTATAAAAGGAGGAAATTAAAAATGTTAGATTGTTTATTAGATGCACTATTGGATACATTAAAATTATTACCATATCTTTTAATTACTTTTTTATTACTTGAATTAATGGAACATAAACTAAATAAAAAAAGTGAAAAGATATTAAGTAAGAATAATAAATTTGGTCCTGTTGTTGGTGGAATTCTAGGTGGCCTTCCTCAGTGTGGATTCAGTGCCATGGCTGCAAATTTGTTTTCAAGTAGGGTAATAACAACAGGTACTATAATTGCTATTTTCTTATCAACTAGTGATGAAATGCTTCCAATAATGTTAAGTGAACAAGTTAATATATGGATAATATTAAAGATTATTGCTTTTAAAGTATTAGTAGGTATAATTATTGGATATATTGTTGATATAATTTATAAGAGAAAAGATAAAAAGAATGCAATTAGTGATATTTGTGAACACGATCATTGTCATTGTGATAAAGATGGAATAATTGTATCAAGTATTAAACATACTTTAAAAACAGGATTATTTATATTAATAGCTAATATATTAATTGGTTTAATAATATTTTATGTTGGTGAAGATAATATTAAAGATATCTTATTAAATAAGAATATATTAACGTATTTTATTGCTAGTATAATAGGTATAATACCAAATTGTGCACCAAGTGTTATTATGACTGAATTATATTTAGCTAACATGATTACAATTGGAACATTATTAGCTGGTTTATTAACAGGTAGTGGATTAGGAATATTATTATTATTTAAATCTAATAAGAATTTAAAAGAAAATATTACCATATTATCAATTATATATATAGTTGGTGTTATAATAGGTATGTTAGTTGATTTTATAAGTTAGGGAGATATATATGGAAATAATAAAAAATATTGCAATTATATTTACATCAATATTTTTTGAAAGTTTACCTTTCTTACTTTTAGGATCTTTAATATCATCAATTATAGAAACATATGTAAGTGATGAAACTTTAGCTAAGATTATTCCCAAAAATAAAGTATTAGGATGTGTTGTTGGTATTGTATTAGGTTTCTTTTTACCAGCATGTGATTGTGCTGTTATACCTGTTTCTAAAAGGCTATTAAAGAAAAAAGTTCCTATAAATGTTGCAATATCATTTATGTTAGCATCTCCAATTATTAATCCCGTAGTACTTCTTTCTACTTATACAGCATTTTATAATACCAATCCTGAAATATTTTGGTATAGATTATTATTTGGTATTATTGTTGCATTAGTAATAGGTATTATTATGGGAATTGTATTTGGAAAAAAAGATGTTATAGTTAATAATATTGATGAATGTGATAATTGTCATCATCATGAGCATAAACATACTTTAAAAAATGATTTATTATCAATAATAAAACATACTGCAATTGATGCATTTGAAGTAATAAAGTATTTAATGTTTGGTGCATTAATTGCAAGTTTGGTGCAAGTATTACTTCCAAGAGATATGTTAATGATGTTTAGTAATAATAAAGTTTTATCTATATTTGTATTAATGATGTTTGCTTATCTTATATCTTTATGTTCAACTTCAGATTCATTTATTGGTAAATCATTATTATCTTCTTTTTCTAAAACATCAATTATGGCTTATTTATTATTAGGACCAATGATAGATATTAAAAATACATTTGTATTATTAGGTAATTATAAAAAGAGTTTTGTTATTACTTTAATAACTTTAATATTTATTATTATCTTTATATGTAGTTTGGTGGTGATCCACATATGAAAAGATATTTAGGTTTTATTTGTTTGATTTATTCATTAATAATTATATATGTTTGGTTATTTGATACATTAAAAAATTATTTAGCACCTAATATGCAACTATATTTAAAATTATCATTAATTCTTTTAATAATAATGACTATTGTTTTATTATTTAATAAAAACAATAATTATAAATTTAAAGTGAGTGATTTAGTTTTATTGCTTCCTTTATTAATGCTGTTATTAGCAGGTGATGGAAGATTAAGTTCTTCACTAGCACAAAATAGAATGGCAAATTATAATAGGGAAGCAACTACAAATATTATTGATAATAATGAGAATAATGAGAATGAAAAAGAAAAAAATAATGAAGAACCAAAGAAAAATAGAAAAGAAAAGAAATATGATTTTACTAAAGTTGATTTTAATGTAGTAGATGCAAGTTACTATGATTTAGCTAATTATTTTACTTTTATTCCTAGTGCCAAAAAATATGTTGGTAAAACTATTAGAGTAAGAGGATTTACAATGCTAAATGATAAATATATTCCAGATGGTTATTTTAATATTGGTAAATATAATATTGCTTGCTGTGCTGCAGATGCTATATATGTTGGTTTTTATGTTAAAAAAGAAGATTTTGAAATAAAGGATAATACATGGTATCAAATTGAAGGTGTTATTGAAGAAGCAATTGATACTGAAGGAATGGAAACAACTGCTATTAAAATTATTAATATTAAAGAAATAGATTCTAAAAAAGAAGATCAATATGTATATCCATGTTATGCATATGATAATGGAAGTTGTAAGGAAATATCAAAATATGATATTGGTTATTAAAAATTAGATAGTAATTATCTAGTTTTTTTTATATAATGTTTTTAAGGAAGTGATATATTTGAATATAATTATTGATGCTATTATTGAAACACTTGTTGATGGTATGAGTAAAGAAATTAAAAGTAAGGTATTTAAAATATTTTTAGCTATTATATTTATATTATTTTATTTATTTATGATAATAGCAACTATGACTATAGGAATTAATTTATTAGATAAGAGTATATTATTAGCATTTGTATTTATTAGTTTATCTATATTAATATTTATAGTATTTTTAATTAAGTTTATTCTTATTTATAAAAAGATGTTAAAGAAGGAATTATCTTTATTATCTAAAATATTTAGAATAGTAAAAAAATAAATATATGATATAATTATACTAATTAATGGAGGAGTTTATATGAAAAAATTTAGTGGAATTATTTGGGGTATTGTGTTGATTACGGTAGGAATTTTATTTGCAGGAAAATCATTGCATTTATTTGATTTTGATATATTCTTTGATGGATGGTGGACTTTATTTATTATTATTCCAAGTTTTATTGGTTTAATAACTGACAAAGATAAATCTGGTTCATTAATAGGATTAACTGCTGGTGTTTTATTATTGCTTGCTTGTCAAAAAGTAATTGCCTTTGATTTAGTTTGGAAATTATTAGTAACAGCTATTATTATAATAATTGGTTTTTCATTATTATTTAAGAGTATATTTAATAAAAATATTTGTGGTGGAGTTAAAAAATCAAGTAATAAGATTGGTAAAGATGATACTATTACAGCAATCTTTTCATCACAAGATTTAAATGCTGATGGTCAAGAATTTAATGGAACAGAATTAACTGCAATATTTGGTGGAATAGACTTAGATTTAAGAGATGCTAAAATTAAAGATGGTGCAACAATTAATGCTACTGCAATATTTGGTGGTATTGATATTAAAGTATCTGATGATGTAGAAATTGTTCTTAAATCTGATTCAGTATTTGGTGGTGCTGACAATACTAAGAGTGATTCTAAAAAAGATAAAAAGAATAGATTATATATAAATGCAACATGTATATTTGGTGGATTAGAAATTAAATAATTAAGGAGAATATTATGAAAGTATTAAGAAGTATATTATATGTTGTTATAGCAATTTTATTAGGACTATTAATTAATGTTTTATCATTAACAATGATATTAAAAAATGTTGTACAAGAAGAAATTATTACTAATACAATTAAAGCATCTTTAACTAGTGGTTATTTAGCAAAAAACATGGATAATTTAACTGAAGATCAAAAGAAGATGCTTGAGAAATTTTTAAATGATGAGGATATAAATGAAGTCGTTGATGTTTTGGTTGATAATTATACTAATTATCAAAGTAATGAAAACTATAAGATTAGTCAAAGTGATGTTGATAAACTAAAAAAATATATAGATGATCATCAAGACTTTATTAAAGAAATAAGTGATGAAGATATCAATATTGAAGACATTAAAAAAGAAATAACAGTAGATAATATAGATAAAAATGCTAAAAAAGCAATTGAAAAATTAGATGAGTTGCCTGAAGAGATTAAACCTGTTGTAACATCATATAAATATATTACTTTAGGACCTGTTAAATTAGTATTAATAGCTTTAATTGTTGTATGTATTGCATTAATGATATTAATTAGTTGGTCGTTAATTAAATGGATGAAATCAACAGGTATATGTTTAATTACTAATGGTGTTCTTATATCTTTATTATATTTATTTATTGATGCTGCTAAAAGTATGGTTATGAGAGTTATTAATAATAATACATTATTTAATAATATTTCATTTAACAATATTTTAATTATTGGATTAAGTGAATTAATAATAGGTATTATATTAATTGTTGTTTATAAATTATTAAATAAAAAAACAAATAAAGAAGAAAAAATTGATAATAATAATGAACAAAAAAAGGAATTACCTACAGAAGAAAATAAGGAAGAAACAAACAATTAATAGGAGGTTAGTATGATAGAGATAAAAAATGTTACAAAGAAATATGGTGATAAAGTAGCAGTTGATAATATATCTTTTACTGTTGAAGATGGAAGTATATTTGCTTTTATTGGACATAATGGAGCAGGTAAAACAACATTGATTAAATCTATTGTTGGAATTCATGATTTTGATGAAGGAGATATTTTAATTAATGGTAAATCTATTAAAAGTAATCCAATAGATTGTAAAAAAGATATGGCAGTAGTTTTAGATAATCCTGAAATGTATGAAAACATGAAAGCAATTGATTACATTAATTTTATATGTGATATGTATGATGTTGATCAAGAAACAAGAGAAAAGAATATTAAAAAATATGCTAAATTATTTGAAATTGAAGATAAGTTAGGTAATCCAATTAATTCGTTTTCCCATGGTATGAAACAAAAAGTTGCTTTAATATCAGCACTTGCTCATGATCCTAAAATATTAATAATGGATGAACCATTTGTTGGACTTGATCCAAAAGCAGTATTTGATATTAAAGAAGTAATGAATGAAATGATAGCAGACGATAAAATAATATTTTTCTCAACTCATATATTGGATGTTGCAGAAAAGTTATGTTCAAAAGTTGCAATTATTAAATCAGGAAAATTAGTTAAAGTTGGAAGTATGAAAGAAATTAAAGGCGATAAGTCTTTAGAAAAAGTATTCTTAGAATTGGAAGACAAATAATGAAGAAGTTATGGTCATTAATAAAAGCTGCATTATCATCTGATATGTCATTATTTAAATATAAATCAAAAAGTGATAAGAAATCATCTAAGATAACTTTTGTATTATTTATAACAGTATTATTATTCTTTTCGATATATTATTATGCAGATATGTTTATGCAACCACTTAAAGAAGTTCATTTAGAATATGTGGTATTAACATTATTTATATTAATAACTTCTTTTATGACATTAGCAGAGGGTATATATAAAGCAAGTACACTTTTATTTAATTGTAAAGATGATAATTTATTATTATCACTTCCAATTAAAAAATCTACTGTTTTGTTTATAAGAATATTTAAATTTTATTTGTTTGAACTTTTATATAATTCTTTATTCTTAGCTCCAGCAATGGTTGTATATGCATTAAACGTAAATGTAGGAGTAAGTTATTATGTTGTATCAATAATAGGATTATTGTTATTTCCTATAGTACCTATTATTATTTCTTGTTTAATAGGTGGTATTATATCAAGAACATCATCTAGATTTAAATTTAAAAATATAGCTGAAATAATAATAGTTATGATATTTTTATTAATAATTTTATATGCATCATTTAATCTAAGATCACTATTAGATAATCTAGCTGCTAATGCTAGTAGTATAAATGATATTATAACAAAATTATATTATCCAGCAGGTTGTTATATTGATTTAATATTAAACTTTAATATATTTGAATTATTATTATTTATTGTAATTCATTTAGCTTTATTTATAGTTACTATTATGATATTAAGTAGTATTTACTTTAAAATTAATTCAAAGACAAAAGAAGTAAAAGTAAGTTTAAAATCTAGTAGTTATAAGATTAAAACACATGGTAAAACTATCTCATTAATAAAAAAAGAACTTAATAAGTTCATTAATACTCCAGTATTTGTTACTAATGCAGCATTTGGTTTAGTTTTACATATTGCTATATGTGTAATTATATGTTTTAAATTTGATGATTTATCAGGATTTTTGATGAATAATGAAATACCTATGTCTATTGAAACAATTAAATCATATATTCCACTTGTATGTTTTGGACTTATATGTATGGCATCTTTAATGTCATCAATTACTAGTTCAATGATTTCTTTAGAGGGTAAATCATTTATTATATTAAAGAGTTTACCTATCAAACCATCAAGAATAATTATGTCTAAAGTATTAACGGCAATAATAGTTATGATTCCATTTATTCTTATAGGTGATTTAATAGTATTTATTAGATTTAGTTTTAATATATTAGAAATAATTATGATATTAATAGCATCAATTATTATTCCACTCGTTGCTGAAACTATTGGTATATTAATTAATTTAAAATATCCAAAGATGGATGCTGAAAATGATTCAGAAGTTGTTAAACAAAGTATTAGTTCATCTATTGCTGTATTTATTGGAATGTTTTTAATAGGACTTACTGTATTTTATTTAATTAAAATGGTAACATCAAATATAAATATAGACTTAATATTATTTATAGGAATAATAATATATAGTGTATTACTATGCATATTATTAATATATATGAATAAGAAAAGTGTTAAAGAATTTAATAATATTACTATTTAAATTAAAAAACTCACTTAAATAGTGAGTTATTTTCTTATGGGGCGAAATGTGGGAATCGAACCCACGCATACCGGAGCCACAATCCGGCGTGTTAACCACTTCACCAATTCCGCCATAAGCATATATAGAATATCAAAAAAAAATATAAAAATCAATATTTTATATTGAATTTTATTTAAAATAATAGTATATTTTATATATACTAGAATAGTAAAGGGTTGCAAATATGAAAGATAATGATATTGAAATAATAGATGAGAATAGTCAAACAATGGTTGATAATAATGAATCAACTAATGTTGTTGTTCCTGAAATTAATAATATAGATATGGAACCACAAGTCCTTGATACAAAAGTGGATAAAAAATCTTTGAAACAACAAGAGCAAAAAGTTGAGGATAATACAACTTCTAATTTGGAACAAACATCAAGTGTAACAATTGTTGAAACATCTGTAACTAAAGGGGCAACAGGATCTGAAGTTATTGGTAACATACAAGGAGATAGTGTTATTCCAAACAATAATAAACTTCCTGATCCTATAGATATAACTGTTAAACAAAAAACAGATAAATCTAAAGTAAAAAAAGTAAAAGTTGTTAGTAAAAAAGATAGAATAATTTCTATAATAGTAAGTTTGTTTGTTATTATTGTACTTGTAGGTAGTGGTTATGCTGTTTATTATTTTGGCTATAAAACAAATCCTAGTAGATATACTTTGAAAACAATTTATTTAGAACTCGGTGATAAATTACCTAGTACAGTATCTTATTATGTTCAAAGTACTAATCAATTTGATGATATGGAATATAATTTAGATATCAGTAATGTTTCACAAAATACAATAGGAACATATACATATACTGTTACTCACAAAAATGTATCTAAAGTTGCACAAGTAATAGTTAGAGATACTAAAGCACCGGTATTAACACTAAAAGATAAAGAACTATTAGTATTTCAAAAAAATAGTAAGGTTACTAAGGATAGTATAGTATTATTCTGTGAGGATTTATCAAATTGTACTTTTAAAACAGAATTTGATATTAATACAGAAACACCTGGTGAAAAGGAAGTTAATATTATAGCTAGAGATGATGTTGGTAATGAAACAAAAGAAACTGTTAAAATTCAAATTATTGATATACAAAAAACATTAGTATGTACATCTAGTAATGTCGAATCAGAGGATAAATCATATTTTACTAATAATATTTATACACTTAATTTTGATGGTAATGATTATTTAGTTAAACAAAGTGGAGTTATTCAATATACTTATAATGATTATGCTGCATATTTTGCAAAACTTGAAGAAATACAAAATAATACTGAATATAAAATTAATCGAACAAACTTCACATATACAAAAGAAATTGAAGTGGAAACTAATAATTTAACAAGTCTTAGTGATTTAGTTAATTATTACAATGATAATGGATATACTTGTAAATAAAAAGTAAGAGTAGTTATTTATTTACTCTTACTTTTATTATTATCTAATAATGTATTTGACTTAATAGGTATATTTTTTTGTATTACTATTTCATCCATATTAGACTCACTTGACAATCTTATTCCATTAATATCTTTTCTATTTGTTTTTACAATAATGTAATTGAAATTTTCAAATTGTAATAATTTATTTGCTATTTCAATTATAATGTCTTTATTTATATCATCATTTATTTCAATAAATACTTTATTATCAATTATATTACACTTTATATAATTATTATCATTTTTAATAACAAAATTATTTTCATCTATAGTATTATCTAATGAAAGATTTATATTATCATTATTACTTATGGTTTTAAAATTATCTTCATTTAAAACAATAACATCTGGTGTGTTTTTCATTTCATCTTGTTTTTTAGTAATGAAAAATACTATATTTTTTATATTACTATCAAATTCATTATTAATTAAATCTTTAATACCATTAATATTTGAATCAATATTATATTTATTAATAAGATAATTATTAATACTTTTTAAACCACTTGATAAAAAGTTATCTTCAAAATTATTGATCATAGTTCCTAAACTAATGATTAAATCTTTATTATTTACTAAATAATTATTAATATTTTTTTTAATAAATTCTTGAATTTTTTCATAGTTTGTTATTTTACTAATATCTACATCCTTAAATAAAAGTCTAACACTATTCAAATTCAATGAATTATTATAAATTAGAGCCAAACATTTTTGTATACCAAATATTTTTGAAAAAGCCACACATGACTTAAATGCTGATAAATCTTTTGTTATTTCAATAGCGTTATGATTAGATTGAGTTATTAAATAGTCAAATATATAAGTAGCTTCATCCAGATTAAGTTTAGAATCATTAAATAGTATTTTTTTAATATAGTCATTATTTAATAAAGAATATTTAATGCTAGTTTTCCAATAGTCATTAATATAATTAATAACATTTCTTTTTGATAATCCTTCGATAACATTATATTCGTTAACTAAATCTATTTTTTTATTTAAAGCTATATTTATAATATCATCCATATTTAGTTTAGTTGCTATATATGATTGATTTAATAATTCGATAGTTTTATCTTTTGGAATGTTGATTAACATATTTTTAATCATATTATGATTAAGCTTACTAATTAAATCTTTATTATTTAAACAATCTAATAAAAAAATATTATCTTTAGGCATTAGTTTTATATTAATATTATCAACTTTGTTTAGTATTTCTTTATTTTGAAGCATGTTTAAAACAGATATTAAAGACATATTATTTAACATTAATACTAACAAATCTTGAGGAATAATACTAATAAATTCTTTATTTCTTAAGATGTTGATTTTTTCTTCTTCACTAAAGTTACTATTAATAAAATCTATAATAATTTCTGGATTATAGTTTTTAATAGCATCAAAAGAATGATTTGTGTTATCAATTATTTGCATTTATTATTCCTCCTATTATATTAATTATATCATACTTATTAAATAAAAAGAACTGTCTTATTTTTTTAAGACAGCATGTACTACAAGTCTTTGATCGTTTTCTAAGCATGTCGATAGGGTAATTATTTTATCATCTTTATCAACAGTAGCATCACTTGTAAAAATACTACGACTTCGAATCATATATATAAAATCTAACCACTCAGTATCATTTTCAAATGTTGTTTTCAAGTAATCATCAGTTACTTTTATACGATATATAGAAAATACTTCCCATTCAAATTCTTCATATAATGTATTATAAAATATTGAAATATTTTTAGCTTGACTATACCATTTTTCTTTAGTTAAGTTTGATAGAGTACCAAACATAACACCACTATAATATCTATTATGAGCAAATAAAATTGTATTTTTATTTAAATTACGAATATTGTTTTTATTATACATAAAAACCCAACCGTTATAATCCTTTTGTTTTTCAAAGTTATGATCTAAATAAAAATCGTTATTATTTGTTTTTACAACAGGGTAATCAATATTTGTTCCCGGTACTGTTAACCAACCAACAGTATCATTATTTAATTCAAGCAAACTTTTCATTTTTGGAATCATTGGGTCAGTATCTATTTCACCTGTTTCTTCTTCATTTTCTCTTTTTATATTATCTTCAGAAACTTTTTCTTCAATTCTTTGACTTATTCTTTCAACATTTTCTTCAGATTCCTTATTATTTAATAATATATATATAGTTGAACCACTAGTAATAACAAATACTATGAAAGCACAAAGTAAAACAGTTGATGTTATTAGTTGTTTCATAAAGTTTTTATTTATATATTCTTTTGTATATTTTAATTCTAAATTAATATGATTAATTTTTAAAATTCTTTTTAATCTTTTTAGTTTTTCAATTGTTTCTTTACTTGTAATATTATCATTTACAGTAATTCTTGCTTTAATTCTATTTTCAATTAGTATTTTAGCTATATATTTAATACCATCAGTACTACATGCATTAAAACTAATTGATTTTAAATATCTATTTATTTTACAAAATGCCTCAAAATCTTTGTAATCTTGTTCTGTAAGAGGAGGATCCATTTTCAAAGAAGTTTTATAATACATTTTAGAATAAGATGTTAAATTATTTTCTTCCATGAAATTACTTGTATAAAGTATTTCTGCTCGTGATTCAACCTCTACGCCTTTTTTATCAAATAAATCAATCATATAAGTTGGAATAGAGTAACAACTAATCTTTTTAATATTAGGATAACTGGTAATTATTTCATATGCTTCATAAGTAAAGTTGTTTTCATCACTTATATATAATGTATCAATATTAGTAATATCTTTTAATGCTGTTTTAAATATAGTTAATATCTCTAAATTAGTAATAATTAATTTTTTTATTTTTTGTTCTACAATTAATTCTTTAACAAATAAACCAACTATATGAGAATTATCTTTAATATAATCATCAGAGAATATTAGTTTATTATCTGAAATAATATTAGTATTAACTAAATCTTTAACTTCTTCATCTAATTTATAATTAAATGTAAATAGTAAAGATTTATTCTTTATAGTAATTAAAATCTTTTTCAAATAATCACCACCTATATTCTTCCTATTCTATAATAACACAATTTGTCACAATAAACAAAAAAATGTTGCTTTTAACAAAAAATTTGTTATAATTAATGTAGAATAGATAAAAATAGTAAGGGAGAGTTATTTATGAAAAAGATTAATCTATTGATTGTTGGAATTCTTGCAATGTTTGGAGTAATGTTTACAGTTAATGCACAAGGAGTAACATTACAATGTGACAAAACTGAAATTAAAATAGGAGATACTACTAATTGCTATGTTACAATTACTGCTGATACTCAAACAACTAGTGTTAGTTTTGTATTAGATACTAGTAAATACTTAATTATTTCTGGTCAAACTGCAAATACAAAAGCAGGTTGGACTGTAAATCAACAAGGAACAACTGGAAGTACATATTCATTTAATAATGAAGCTGGTATTACAGGAACTTCACAAGTATTTTCATTTAATGTAACATTATCTGAAGAAGCTAAAAATTTAGGAGCTGATGATGATTGTGGTCAACTTTGTATTTCTGCTGTAACATTTAATAATGGTGCTCCTGATTCAGTATTAAAGGGAACAGGTACATGTTTTGCACCAACAGTTATTGAAGAAAAATGTGTTGGAGAAAGTTGTAATGCAGTTCCAGAAACAGGATCATTTATGAATTACTTAATGATTATCGGTGCTGGATTTATTGCTATAGCAACTATACTAATCATTAGAAGAACAAATAAATTTTATAGAGTATAATTAAGATAGTTAAAAAACTATCTTTTTTTATGTATAATAAAATGTAAACTGACTCTTATTAACTTAAACTTTTATGAAAAAAAGGTTATAATTTTATAGTAAGGGTAGTGATAATATGGCATCAGCTGTTATTCATTTGTGTGTGGCAAAAAAAATACATAATTATTTACAAAATGATGAACGTTTGTTTTCACTTGGATCAATAGCTCCAGATATTGCAAAAATAGTAGGTGAAGATAAGAATAAATCACATTTTCTAAATAAAAATGAAAGTGAAGATTCACTGCCACATTATGAAAGGTTTATAAAAAAGTATAAAAAGGATTTAGATAAACCATTTGAATTAGGTTATTTAGTGCATTTAATGACAGACTTTTATTGGTTTAAAGATTATATACCTAAAATGATTAAGGATTATACTGATGATAAAGATGCAAGATATACTGCTTTAAAAAATATAATATATAATGATTATACATCACTTAATCAAGATTTAATTGATGCATATATGTTAGATTTGTATTATTTTCAAAATGAAATAGAATATCCGCATAGTAATATAGAAGAAATACCTATGGATAAATTGAATGTTTTAGTTGATAAAATGGGGTTATTAATAAAGAATATGAATAAAAAGAAATTATTAATAATGGATGAGAAAGAAATATTTTCTTTTATAGAAGTATGTTCAAATAAAATAATAGATGAGTTAATAAAATTAAAGATAGTTGAGGATAAATATGAAAGACAATAAGAAAAAAAGAAAAAAATTACCAACATTTATAAAATTTATATTATTTATAGTTAATCTTTTAACTATAGCTTTTTTAGCTATGACTTATTTTATGAATGTAGTACCTTTAAAATATTTTATTATAGTTGTTATAGTAGTACTAATACTTGATTATTTAGCATGTTTATTATTAGTTAAAAAAATAAAAAAAAGAGAATCGTAGGGCTATTATTAACTATTATTCTATCTGCTGTACTTGGTGTTGGTATATACTATGAATGTAAAACTAATAATTTTATTGAAGCAATAACTTCAAAGAAAAAATCTAGTGTTAATTATTTAATTGTTGTTAGAAAAGATAGTACATTTAATGATGTTAAAGATTTGGATGGTAAGACTTTAGGTATCTTAAATGAAAATGAAGAACCATACAGTAAAGCAAAGGATACAATTAATAAAGAAGTTAAGACAAATAATAAAAGTTTTAATGACACATATTCTTTATCTGATTCACTAGTTATGAAAGAAATAGATGCATCATTAATTGAAGAATCATATCATAAGATTTTTGAAGAAAACTATGATATTTATGCAAGTAATACCAAAGTTTTATATACTTTTACTGTTGAATATGAAGAAGTAGAAATTAAAAAAGACACTGATATTACAAAGAATTCATTTAATTTATTTATAAGTGGTATAGATACTTATGGTAATATTAATGTTAATTCTAGATCTGATGTTAATATGGTTGTTACTGTTAATCCAAAAACTCATAAGATATCACTTGTAGATATACCTAGAGATTATTATGTAAGTGTAGATGGAAAAAACGGATTAAAAGATAAACTTACTCATGCTGGTATAACAGGAGTTGATACATCTGTTAAATCAGTTGAAAAATTATTAGATATAGATATTAACTATTATGTTAAATTTAATTTTACTTCTTTAGTAAAAATAGTAAATAAAATAGGTCCTATAAGAGTTTATAGTGATGAATCATTTGTAAGTGGTATATATGATCCAGGGGTAAAAAAAGAATATAGATATTATAAAGGATGGAATACTTTAAATGGAGAAGAAGCATTATCATTTGCTAGAGAAAGACATGCTTTTGAAGATGGAGATAGAGTAAGAGGTAAACATCAACAACAATTAATCGAAGCTATATTTAAAAAAGTTATTTCTCCATCAATTATTATTAATTATCCATCACTTTTAGATGCTTTATCAGAGACTTTCATTACTAATTTAGAAGATGATAACTTAAAGAAAATGATTAAATTACAAATAGATGAAAATGCAGATTGGCAAATAGAAAAGTTTGTTTTAGATGGAAGTAATGGATATGAATATACATATTCTTATCCAAAGCAAAAATTATATGTAATGATACCAAATGAAGATTCAATAAATACTGCAAAAGAATTAATAAAAAATACTTATAATTAATAAGAAATGCATAAATAAAATTATGCATTTTCTTTAATTTACAAGTGTTATTTAATATGATAAAATAAAGATAAGAAAGTAGATAATAGATATGAAAAATAATATAGGTAATAAATTATTAAATATCTTTACAAGAAAAAGAAATGTAATAATATTCTT
>CACZPQ010000020.1 GCA_902783185.1 uncultured Erysipelotrichaceae bacterium | reverse complement strand
CAATAATTATGATTATAAAAGTGAAAAAGATTTTATTGATGTACATAGCTTAATGATGAAATATTTTAATGAGGATAATGGAAGTTATAGGAATCATGGTGAAGGTGTAGAAAAGAATGGAAAAGTTATATATATGGCACCTGAATCTATATTAGTACCATCATTAATGAAAAGCTTATTTGAATTTGTAAATAATAGTGATATGAATATTATTTTGTTATCAGCAATATTTCATTATTACTTTGTATCTATTCATCCTTTTTCTGATGGGAATGGTAGATTAGCAAGGTATTGGGTAAGTTTAATGTTAATTAAATATAATAAAAATTTTGAATTTATTCCTATTGAAGAAGAAATATATTTAAATCATGAAGAGTATTATTCTTCTATTGCAGAGTGTCATAATAATGGTAATGCAAATGTTTTTATTAAGTTTTTATTAAAAATAATAAATTCATCACTAGATAAAGTGATTAAGAGTAGTAAACTTGTAATGAATGATATTCAAAATAGAATTATCGAATTTATTATTAATGATAAATATATTACACAAAATTCTATAGCAGAAAAATTAAATGTTAATGTGAGAACTGTAAAAAGAAATTTCAAAGTATTAATAGACAATAATATCGTTGAAAGAGTAGGATCAGATAAAACTGGTTATTGGGAGATGCTTAACTAATAATAGAATAAGTCATTTTACTCAATGTCATTTATAATTCCAATTATTTCCGTAGTACAAGCTGCAATAAAAGCGAAAAATAATAAATATTATTATTTAATATACATATACTACTAATGATATACTATTCAAAGTTAATAATATAGACAATATCTTTCTATTATGCTAAACTAAAATGTAAGGAGGGAATATATGGAAAATCTAATAAATCACATTATAGATAAAATAAAAATAGCACAAGAATGGTCTAAGAACATAAATGATGATATATATTTAGAATTATCAAAGGATGAAATAACTAATTATTTCGATAAGTTGTATTATAATATATCAAAGTGGAATACATACTATCATAATAAAGAAATTTATAAGATTATTTCTAATTATAAAGAATATGAATCTATTATTTCTGAACTTGAATTGTGTTTAATAGATTATGATGATATTATTAGCATTACAGATATTTCACTCTGTTATTACGAGTTAGGAAAAAAACTCACAGAACTTGCGGGAGGAAAATAATATGAGCGAGAAAAATGATAAGATTATTAAAGCATCAACACCAAATAGTAAAAACTATGATTCAAAAATTGATATTTACTCTAAGGATCCCAAAAAAACAACCCAAAAGGATTCAATTCATTTTGTACTTAATTCTGATACAGGTAAGGGAAAGATAATTACAAAAAACGAAGGTGAAAAAAAGCAAGAAACTGATACACAATGTTATCTAACAACAGCTTGTATGAAACATTATATGGAAGAATTTGACGATAATTGTTATTATTTAGATATTTTAAGATGGTTTAGAAATCAATTTGTATCAAAAGAAGATAAAATGGAATATTATGAAGTTGCACCTAAAGTAGTTAAAACATTAGATTCAAGGGAAGATGCTTATAGTATTTATCAAGAAATTTATTATAAGGTTATACAAGTGTGTGTAAGATTAATTGAATATGGTAGATATGCTGAAGCATATAAAATATACAAAAATAATGTATTAGATTTACAAGAAAAATATGTAAAAAAGAATATAAAGAATAGTACAATTTAATCTGTTATGTTATGTAGTTTATAGCTTGGGAGGCTTTAGAATAAATATAAACGTATTTGAATATACTACAAGACACTTACCAAAAAATGTGTAAGAAAGGTTTGTTATATTGTTAGAAAATACAATAGATGTAAAAAAATGAAAAAAAGATTTTTGTGTTGTTACTGAAGAAGAATATAATAAAGTACTAAGTATTATATTAGCATTTGCATATCAAAATAGCAATGAATTCACAATTGCTGAACAATGGACATGTGAAAGTGATTGTTGCCATAATAATAGATTAGACAGATTTTGTAATAGAGAATTTCAAATAAGTAGTGATAGCAAAAAAACTTTGTAAATATTATTTAGATTTAGAAAGAAATATGTAGATTAGAGTAATCTAATCTTTTTTTATTAATAATTGTAATTTTTATATATAAATGATAAAATTGTATTAGAATAGGTGAAAATATATGAATATAAGTGATGATATATCTATTTTAGATTTTGGTGATATTGGATCTCATGGTGATATAAATATAATTAATGATAAACAATCATTAAGTAAGTTAAGTGATTTTGCACTTTTACTAGGTGGTGAAAAAGATAAAGACGGAAATGGTTATTATTGGACTAAGTCATCCTATCGTAAAAATTTTGTAAGAGTTATAACACCTAACGGACAAGGAATGGATTACTTACCAGACAAAAACTTACATGTTGGTGTACGTCCATGTTTACCATTAAGATATTTTCCAAAAGAAAATATTAAAGATAATAATGGTACAAAGGAAGTTGAATTTGGTGAATATCCTCAAACAATAGTAGATAAAGAAACATCAAAAAGTTTAGATGAAGCACTTTTTTATGGTAGTATTATATATACAGGAAAAGAATATACAACTGATAGTACAAATAAATTATTACCAAATATGTTTAAAGAAAGAAAACATGATGAATTTGAATATGATGGTCAAAAATATGTTCGTGTGGTTGCAACAGTTAAGCCAAAAGATGAAGAAACAAAATTATCTAATGGACAAGATGTTAAAGTTGGTAATGCTTATTGGCTTCGTGTAGAACCAATTAAATGGATAGTAAATGAAAAAAAAGGTATATGTGTTAGTAAAGATATTTTATTAGCAGGTGTTAAATATGGAAAAAATGAAAGAGACACATTTTTTGATAATCAATATAGTTCACAGTATTTATTAGATTTTTTACAAAATTATTTTGCTAAAGATATAAGGAGTCAAAGAGATTATTTAACTGATTATGAAGTAAGTGTTAAGGATAAGATAGATAATCTTGATATAAATAGAAATGTTATATTAGAACAACAAGATGCAATAGAAAGAAAAAAGAATGAGTTAGAAAATTTAAAAGAACAATTAATTCAAGTGAAGGCACAAGAAGAAATATCTGATGAAGATTTAGAAAAAATTAAAGAAACTATTAGAATGCAACAAGAAAAATTAGATGACAAAATGATAGAATTAAATGGATCTAAGCAAATGTTAGATGCATTATTAAATAATTCAAATAATAGAAGAATTTCATAAATAATAGAAAGAAGGAATAAAAATGGAAAATAATAATGAAACAGTTACAAAAACTGAAGAAGAAATAAGAGAAGAAGTAAGAAAAGAAATAGAAAGAGAAAATGAATTAAAAGAACAAGAAGAAATACAAAAAGATAAAGTCAAAAAAACCAGTAAAAAGGTTGCTAGAATAATTTGGAGTTTAGCTATGACTTTAGTTTTTGTATATGTTGTTTTCGTAACAATTATGGGAATTTTAAATATGCAAAGGCTAAATGAAGATAAAACACCAATGTGGTATTTTAGTACTAAAGTAGTTGAAAAAAATGGCAAAAAAGATACATATTATAATTTTGGATTATATGATATTGTAAAAACTGAAGATGCTAGTGGAAGCAAAGCAATGATTAAACCATTTTTTATTAAATAATTAATAAAAACATATTAAATAGGAGAAATCATGCAAAAAAATAAAAAAATATTTATATATTATAGTTTAACTGGTAATGGAAAATTAATTGCTAAAAAACTAGAAAAAGAATGTGATATTAGAAAAATCAAAGTAAAAAAAGAATTGCCAAAATCATTTTTTCTACAAATGATGGTTGGTGGTTTTAAATCATTAATCAATTATAAAGAAAAATTAATAGATTTTAATAACGATGTAAATGATTATGATGAAGTAATTATTGGTTCTCCAATATGGAATGATAGATTATGTACACCTGTTACTTCTGCATTAAATAAACTAGATTTAAGCAATAAAAAAACAACATTTATTTTGTATAGTGGTGGAGGGTTAGCTAATACTGCTGTTGATTATATTAATAGTAAATATAAAGGTGCTAAAGTAATTCAGTTAAAACAACCAATAAAAAATAATAATGAACTTGACAAATTAAATATTTAATTTGTCATTTTTTCTTTTTTTTATTAAAAATATATTGTATAATTTATATAATAAAAGGGTGATTAAAGTGATTAAAACATTGAGCATTGGACATGCTTCTTATGATATTTATGTTCAAGTAGATGAATTTCCTGCTGAAGGATCAAAATCTAGATTTATAAATAAAATTGGATGTGGTGGAGGAGCTGCATGTAATACTTCTTATTTACTTGCAAAATGGGGAGTTAGTTCTACATTTGCTGGTACTATTGGAAATGATATGTATGGAAATCGTATTCAAAAAGAACTAGAAAGTGTTGGAGTTGATACAAGATATATTGAAACAACTTACGATAAAGATACTACAGTTTCTTTTGTAATAGTTAATTCTAAAACTGGAAATAGAACATTATTTAACTATGCAGATGAATATGTTAAATTAAGAAAGTTTGATTTTGATTTTCAACCTGATTTAATATTTGTAGATGGACATGATTTGTATGCATCTAAATCTACAATTGAAAGATTTCCAAAAGCTATTAGTATATGTAATGCTCAAAGATTTGCTAATGATGTTGTTGAAACATCTAAATTATGTCAATATGTAATATGTTCACAAGAGTTTGCTGAAGGTGTTGCAAAAATGAAGATAGATTTTAATAATAGTGCTTCATTAGTAAATTTATATGATATTTTAAGAAAAAAATATGAAAATCAAAATGTAATTGTAACACTTGGTAGTAATGGTGCTTTATATCAAATTGATAATCAAATTAAAGTATCACCAGCATTAAAAGTAACTCCACTTGATGTTTCAGGAGCATCAGATATATTTAATGGTGCATTTGCATATGCACTAACTCAAAGTTATAATGTTGAACAAGCAGTACGTTTTGCCAATATAGCTGCTGGACTTTCTACACAAGTTATTGGAGCTAGATTATCGATTCCAAAACTACAAGATGTTCAAAAAATATATGATGAAAAAGCATCTTGATCCATTTACTGTGTATTTACCACATTTGGATTTACATGGAGAAACAGTAGAATCAGCAACATTTTTGATTAATTCATTTATAAGTGATAATTATAAAATGAAAAATGAAAAAGTTGTTATTATTCATGGTAAAAGCACTGGAATATTAAAAAAAGCAACTCAAGAAACATTAAAAAAATCAAAATTAGTAAAAGAATATAATATTGATCCATTAAATGATGGACAAACACTAGTATTTTTAAATAAGAAGCAGTAATATTAATTATTGCTTTTTTATATATTTTAATATATAATACTTAACTTATTAGGAGGAATAACAATGAAAAATAAATATAAAGTTGAAGGACATTTAGTAATTGATAATAATATAGTATTTCTTATAAGAGATTTAAAAACCAATGAATTACTAAATATTACCGAAGATTCTTTTATAGATAAAAATACAAAGAAAGAACTATTTATATATAAAGCAGTAGCTCATTATTTTGGTTATCTTTCTTTAATGAATTCTACATTTAAAGATAATTATATCAAAAATGTCACAAAAAAGTTGACAATTTAGTATTATTGTGATACAATTGATACATCAAATGAAATAGGGGGATTGGTTATGAAGGGTTATGTTTTAGATTATGTAAATGAAAATGAGTTTAGAAAACTAGAAAGAGCATTAAAAAAATATAATATGCTTGCATATAAAAAACTTAATTTTGTATATTATCCAGCACTTAGAAATGGTGAAGCTGTTGGTGAACTAGTATCACAAAATAAAACTAAACATACTAAAAGTTATGAACTTAAATTACCAAGTGATAAAACATTTGCTCAAATTCATGGCGAAATAAAATTACATTATACAGTTTATGAAAAAGATGAAATTGTTATGCTTGATACTATTTCTCCTGAAGATATATTAATTGAAGGTCATAATTCAGAATTAACTGCATATAAAGGAGTAATGATTTCAAAAGAAAACTCTGCTAAAGATATGTTTAAAGTTGATTTATTAAATATGTTACAAAATAAATAATAGGGTTTCCTATTATTTTTTAGTTTTCATAACTATATATTTTATTAAACAATAAAGATAAATCTTCTTTTTTTTTATTGAAAATACATAATTTTTATTTTTTTCTATATCATTACTAGATTTTGCAAATCTTAACATTAACGTTATATGTATTTTATTTTGTATTATTAAATTTATGAATGTATCAAAATTTTTGTCCGTTCAAAACCTCCTGGTTATTAAAATAACACATATTATTGTCGGAAAATGTCTAGGTTTGTCGAATACGGCTCATTCGGGCGGTTTAAAACAAAAAAACATACATGTAAATGTATGTTATAGTTTAATTTGGTGCGGGTGAAGGGACTTGAACCCCCACTCCGTTAGGAACTAGATCCTAAGTCTAGCGCGTCTACCAATTCCGCCACACCCGCAAATTAAATGGTGGACCCTGTAGGACTCGAACCTACGACCGCCCGGTTATGAGCCGGATGCTCTAACCAACTGAGCTAAGGGTCCATAAGTCATTGCTGACATAATAAATAATATCATAAAAATAATATTCGCGCAATGCTTTTTATTTATTTTTAGTAAAAATATATTATTAAAAATAAAAAAATATGAAAAATTTTTAATAAAAAAAAAGGAAATTAGGGGGTAACCGATAATATATATAAGTGAGGGAGTAGTTTATGGCATTTATAGATAGCGAAGAGATTGATAAAATAAGAATACAAGCAAATATCACTGATATAATATCTAGTTATAATATTGACGTTGAAAAAAAAGGCAAAGACTATAAGTGTATTTGCCCTTTTCATGATGATCATTCACCAAGTATGTCCATATCCGAATCAAGGCAAATATTTAAATGCTTTGTATGTGGTGTTGGTGGTAATGTATTTTCCTTTGTTGAACAATTTGAACATGTCTCGTTTCCAGAGGCTGTAAAAATAGTAGCAGATAAAATAGGATTTAGTTTAAGTAAGACTATAACTACTCAAAACGTTGATAAATATAAAAAAGAACATGACATAATTGACTTAGCTACTATGTTTTATCAAAATAACTTAAATACAAGTAGTGGAATTATTGCAAAAAAATATTTAGCAGAAAGAAAAATAGATGATAATATAATTAAAGAATTTAAAATAGGTTTATCTTTAGATGGAAAAGATGATTTATATAAATTATTGAATAATAAAGGATATAATCCAAAATTACTCGAAGATATTGGATTAGTAAGTATTATAAATGATAAAGTATATGATTTCTTTAACGGAAGAATTACATTTCCAATCGAGGATATAAATGGGCACGTTGTTGCCTTTAGTAGTCGTGTATATCGTGGTGAAAAAGATGTATCAAAATATATAAATACAAAAGAAACTCCACTGTATATAAAAGGAAATAATTTATTTAATTATTATAAAGCAAGAGGTCCAGCTAAAAAAGAAAAGGAAATAATTATTGTTGAAGGACAAATGGATGCCATAAGAGTATATTCAAGTGGCATACAAAATGTTGTTGCTCTTGGTGGTACAGCATTAACTAAAAACCAAATAGAATTAATAAAAAAATTAAATTGTAAGGTAATATTATGTTTAGATGGTGATACAGCTGGTGAAGACGCAACATTAATAAATGGTGATTTATTATCAAAAGCAAACATTATAGTTCAAGTTGTAAGACTATCTGATTATAAAGATCCAGATGAGTATATTATTAATAAAGGAATAGAGGCATTTAAAGATAACATTAGTAAACCAATAGATTTTATTGATTTTAAAATAAAAAAAGAAAAGAATAATATAAATATTGATAATAGTGAAGAACTTGCAAGTTATATTAATAAAATAATTATCGATGTTAATAATATAAAAGATCCAATATTAAAGGAAGTAACATTAAATAAAATATCTAATGAATATAATATTGGATTAGATATTTTAAAAAGCAAATTAGAAGGATTAAAACAAGAAGAAAAAGTAGCTAAAGAAGTATTTAATCCAGTAAAAAAAGATGATAAAAAATTAAATGGTTTTGATAAAAGTATAAGAAAAATATTATATTTTATGATGAATGATGAAAAATATATTAAGAAATATCAAAAAGAAATTGGCTTCTTTGAGGAAAGAGTATATCGAAGTATTGCTAATGAAATAGTGTATTTTTTTCAAAATCATGGTAAAATTAACATTGCTGATTTTATTTCATATATTTCTGCAAATAAAGAACTATATAGTACAGTAATGGAAATAATTGATACTCATGAAGAAGAATTAAATGAAAAAGAATTTGATAATTACATAAAAGTATATATTCAAAAGTATCAAGAATTAAAAATTAAAAGATTAAAAATAAAAATGTCTAAAGAATTAGATATTAATAAGAAAAAAGAAATATTAGAGGAAATTGCAAATATTAAACGAGGAGTGTTATAAAAATGAAAACAGTAAAAGGATTAAAAACAAAAGAAAAAGAATTAATTAAAATAGGAAAAGAAAAGGGAAGTATTACAAGTGCTGAGTTAAAAGAAGTATTAGAGGATATTGAAATTAACGAAGAGGTATTAGCTCATATTAATGAAGTTTTAGAAAAGAACAATATAGTAATTGATGATGATACTTCATCTGATAGTGGTAAAAAACTAAAGAAAGTTGGTAAAATTAATACAATTAAAGGTCTTGAAGAAAGAGAACAAGAATTAATTAATTTAGGAAAAGAAAAAGGTCATCTTACATTTGAAGATTTAGCAGCAGCTTTAAAAGGATTAGATATTGATGCTGACAATTTAGATGAGATTTATAATGTATTAGTTGAAAATAATATTGAAGTTTTATCTAATGATGATAAAAAAGAAGAAATTGAACAAGATGAAAAGATTTTGTTATCTGATGATGATTTAAGTAAAATTGCTAAGGATGCAAACATAAATGATCCAGTAAGAATGTATTTAAAAGAAATTGGTAAGATTGCACTTTTAACATCAGAACAAGAATTTGAATATTCAGTTCGTGCCGCAAATGGTGATGAAGAAGCAAAAAGAATACTTGCTGAATCAAATTTAAGACTTGTAGTATCTATTGCTAAAAGATATGTTGGTCGTGGATTATTATTCCTTGATTTAATTCAAGAAGGAAACATTGGTTTAATGAAAGCAGTAGAAAAATTTGATTATGATAAAGGATTTAAATTTTCAACATATGCTACATGGTGGATTAGACAAGCAATTACACGTGCATTAGCTGATCAAGCAAGAACAATTAGAGTTCCAGTTCATATGGTTGAAACAATAAATAAAATGGCTCGTATTCAAAGACAAATGACTTTGGAATTAAATAGAGAACCTTCTGAAGAAGAAATTGATAAAAAAATGGGTATTACAGTAGAAAAAGTTAGAGAAGTAATGAAAATATCTCAAGATCCAGTTAGTTTAGAAACACCAATTGGTGAAGAAGATGATTCACATTTAGGAGACTTTGTTCCAGATGAATCTAATATGTCTCCAGAAGAATATGCTACAAATGAAATATTAAAAGAAGAAATTCAAAGTGTTTTAGAAACATTACAAGAAAGAGAACAAGAAGTATTAGAATTAAGATTTGGTCTTAAAGATGGAACTTGCCATACTTTAGAAGAAGTTGGAAAGAAATTTAACGTTACAAGAGAACGTATTCGTCAAATCGAAGCTAAAGCATTAAGAAAACTAAGACATCCATCTCGTGCTAAAAAATTAAAGGATTTCATGATTGATTAATGAATAGTAAAAGATTATTAAGTGTTGCATCATTTATTGATAATAATGATAAATTAATTGATGTTGGATGCGATCATGGATATTTAGGTATTTATTTAAAGAAAAATAATAAATGTAAAGATTTATTATTAACTGATTTAAGAGAAAGTGCATTAAGCAATGCAATTAATAATATAAAAAAATATAACTTAGATATTAAAGTACTTAAAACTGATGGATTAAATAATATTGATTTAGATAAATATAATTGTATATCTATATGTGGTATGGGAACATCTAATATAATAGATATATTATCTAAATTAAAAAATAATAATTCAATTAAAAAATTAATAATTCAATCTAATAATGATTTAGATATATTAAGAAAAAATATAAATAATTTAGGTTATAACTTAGATGATGAAATAACTATAAAAGAAAATGATATATTCTATGTTATATGTAAATTTGTTAAAAGTAATAAAAAATTAGATAATAATACAATATTATTTGGTATCAATAAAGAAGATAAAAAAGAATATTATCATTATTTATTAGATTATTATAATAATATACTTGATAAAATTCCTCTAGATAATAAAGATAGAGAAGATATTATACAAAAAATAAATATTATTGAAAAAATGTAGGTAAATTATTACTTACTTTTTTATTATCTTTTTCAATTAATTCATTATTATGACTTGAATTATTATTTATATTATTATCAGGTGTATTAATTATATTTAAAATATTATTTAGCTTTGATGTATTTTGAAATATAGGTTTTACTTTATTGTATAAAGGTATTGTTTTATTAGCTACATCTAATATTCTATTTAAATTTGATGCAATTTTTGCAATATTTAATCCATTAATTATATTATTATTCATATATATCACCTTAATATATTATATTTTTTAAATAAAAAATGTTTAAATATTAATTAAAATATGATAGTATATACATACATTTTATTTTAAAAATAAGTAATAATGGTTTTTATTTAAAAAAAATGTTATTATATATTTATAAATATAAGGGGTGAAGCAATATGTTTGTAGATGAAGTAAATATTAAATTAATTGCTGGTAATGGTGGAGACGGCTGCACTTCATTTCATCGTGAAAAATGTATGCCAATGCTTGGACCAGATGGTGGTAATGGCGGCAGAGGGTCCAACATTATTTTTGAAGTTGATAAAGGATTAAAAACATTAGTTGATTTAAGATATCATAAAATTATTAAAGGTAATAAAGGAAATAATGGTAAAGGTAGTGATAGAACCGGTGCAAATGCAGAAGATATCATTATTAAAGTACCACAAGGTACAACAATTACTGATTTAGATACAAATAATGTAATATGTGATTTAATCAAGGATAAAGAACAATTTATTGTTGCTAAAGGTGGTCGTGGAGGTAGAGGAAATGCTTCTTTTGCCAGTCATGAAAACACTGCTCCAAAAATATCTGAAAAAGGTGAACCCGGGGAAGTTAAACAAATTAAATGTGAACTTAAGGTTTTAGCAGATGTTGGATTGGTTGGTTTTCCATCTGTTGGAAAGTCTACAATTCTTTCGGTTATTTCTGCATCAAAGCCAAAAATTGCTGCATATCACTTTACAACGCTAAATCCTAATTTAGGTGTTGTAAAATTAAAAGATAATCGTTCATTTGTTATGGCAGATTTACCTGGTTTAATTGAAGGTGCATCTGAAGGTTTAGGATTAGGTTTAAAATTTTTGCGTCATGCATCACGTACAAAACTCATTGCTCATGTATTAGATATGGGTGCATCTGAAGGAAGAAATCCAATCGAGGATTATAAGATTATAGATAACGAAATAAAAAAATATGGTCATAATTTAGATAAAAAGAAAGTAATTATTATTGCTAATAAAATGGATCTTGAAGGTGCAGATAAAAATCTTGAAGAATTTAAAAAAACGTATCCAAATTTGGATATAATTGCTATTAGTGCATATAGTTTAGATGGAGTTGAGGATTTAGTTATTAAATTAGCAGATACTCTAGATTCACTAGAAGATCAAGAAAAAATAATTGAAACAAGCAGTGATGAAATTGTATATAAATATGAAGAAGAAGTTCCTTTTACTATTGAAAAATCTAATGATGGTTGGGTATTAAAAGGAGATAAAATAAAAAGATTATTCCAAATGACAAGATTTGATGAAGATGAAAGCATTATTAGATTTGCAAATAAATTAAAAAGAATGGGCGTTGAAGAAGAACTTGAACGTCTAGGTGCCAAAAGAGGAGACGATGTTATAATCGAAGACTTCGTATTTCAATTTAAAGATTAAGAATAATTATATTTTCTAATTATTCTTTTTAATTTGTTATAATTTTTATATACTACATAAAATATATTTATTGCTTCAGCTATAACAAGTGAATATAAACCTATATGTAAAAAAGATAAGATAAACATTAATAATAATTTAATAAAAACACCTATAGTTGTTGTTTTCATAGTATATTTAGAATAATTTAATGCTTGTAATATTGCAGATATTGGTGCTTCTAAATAATATAAAATAAAGAATATTGATAATGCAGCAATATAATTAGCACCATCATTTGTTTTATATATTAAATTAAGTAAATAAGTTCTATTCATAAATATAATAATAGTAAATATTATTCCAAATATTAATGTTATCAATAAACATTCTTTAATTCTTTTGTTAACCATTTTAATATTTTTTTGATTATAATATTTAGATATTTCAGGTATTATTGCTGTTGCAAGTGATGTAATAACAAATGATGGCATCATTAATAAACTTATAGAATAACCATTAAATATACCATATTCTTTTAAGAAAAATGAACTATCATATCCAACAAATAATAATACATTTGAAAGTATTATTGGTTCTAAAAAGAAGCCAAAACTCCCAATTAACTTTCCAGATACTAGTGGTATAGAGTCATTAAAAATATTGTTTACTAATGATTTATCAAATTTTATATCATTTAATGTTAATTTAACGTTTTTAGGAAGTAAAAATAAAAAAATTAATATTGATGCACCTTCAGTTAATATATTTATAAGTAAGAAAGATAATATACCAAGTATTACTGATTTTTCTACAAAATAAGGAAGTAAAAATATAATAAATATTATTCTTATGCTTTGTTCTATTACATTAGAAATAGTATTTGGAAGCATTCTTTGTTTACCAAAAAAATAACCTTTTAAGATACAAGCAAGTGCCATATTTGGCATTGAAAGTGTAGCTCCAATTAATAATATTTTAACTCTACTTTCATGAAGTAGTGTAGTTGCAATAAAATCACTAAATAATATTATAAGTAACATTGTTATTATATTTATAAATAATAATATATATATACTTTGAGACATTATTTTTTTACTTCTTATATTACCTTTAGAAACCATTTTAGAGATTGTTATTGGCATTGCAAAACCAGCAATAGTAACAATTAAGGAATATGTTGGCATTATCAAAGTATATAAACTAATACCTTCAGTACCTATAACTCTTGTATATAGTATTCTGATAATAAAACCCATTGCTCTAGTAATAAAAGTGCCTATTATAAGAATTAAAGTAGATTTAATAAATTTATTATTTTTCATACATTATACCTTTTAATCTTTCTTATTTTGTTTTATAATTAAATATATGAAATATATTAATAAATTAGGTGAAAAATATGAATGAAATTAAATTTAATAGTTTAGAAGATTTATATAATAGATTAAAACCTGCTTTAAGATCTAAAATCAAAGAATTACATAGTTTAGATAAAATATATATTAAAGAAAATGATGTTTTTGAATATCTAACTGATACTAAATGGGAAAATTCTACTAATTTAACTTTAGATCAAATGGTTGATGATATATTATATGTAGATAATAATAAAATAGATGAATATGTCCAAAAGAAAATAATTAGAGAAAATTATAACGTTTTAAAAGAAAGAGAATGAGGGTAATGACAAGTATAACATTTGATGATTTGCTGAAAGAAATAAAAGAATACATAACTGATGAAAATGAATTAAAGGTAATAAGTGATGCTTATTCCTATGCTTTGTCATGTCATAAAGATAAATTAAGAAAAAATGGTGAAGTATATATTACTCATCCATTAAACGTTGCTATGATTTTAACCACACTTAATGTAGATTACATAACAATTGCATCCGCTCTTTTACATGAAACAATTAATCATGGTGGTTCTTCAAAAGAAATTATTGAAGAAAAATTTGGTGAAGATATTGCTAGAATAGTAGATTCAATATCTAAAATAAATAAATTAACTTTAAATGATGATAAAGAGGCAACTATTTTAAATTTAAGAAAAGTTATTGTTGGTCTTTCTGAAGATGTTAGAGTATTATATATTAAACTTGCAGATCGTTTACATAACATGAGAACTGTATGGGTACTTGATGAAGAAGAAAAAAAAGCAAAAATTAATGAAACACAAACTGTACTTATTCCAATTGCTGCAAGATTAGGTATAAATTCAATTAAATCTGAACTTGAAGATTTATGTTTAAAATATTCAAAACCTGATGTATATAATGAAATAGTTAATTTGCTTAAAGATACTCAAGAGGAACTAAATAATGAATTAGAAACAATGAAAGAAGATATTTCTAATATTTTGGCTGAACATCACATAAATTTTAAAATTAAAGGTAGAGTTAAATCTATTCATAGTATTTATGAAAAAATGTTATCAGGTCATAAATGGAATGAAATTTATGATATTTTAGCATTAAGAATAATAGTTGATAGAGTAGATGAATGTTATTTAACAATAGGATTAATTCACGCTAAATATAGACCACTTCCAAATAGATTTAAAGATTATATTGCTATGCCAAAAGAAAATATGTATCAATCTTTACATACATCAATTTTAGGCATTGATTCCTATGTTTTTGAAGTACAAGTTAGAACATTTGAAATGGATGAAGTTGCTGAAAAAGGTATTGCATCTCATTGGTCTTATAAGGAACATAGTGATGGTTCTGTAACTAACATTATGGAAGAAAAACTTGAAATGTTTAGAAATTTAATTGAACAAGAAAAAAGTGATATTTCAAATGCTGAATTTGAACGTACAGTAAATACAGAATTCTTAGGTAAAATGATATATTGTTTTACTCCAAAAGGAGATGTAGTAGAGCTTCCAAAAGGTGCAACACCAATAGATTTTGCATATCGTATTCATTCTCATGTTGGTGATACAACTACTGGTGCTATAGTTAATAATAAAATAGTAACTTTAGATAGTGAATTATCTGATGGTGATATTGTAAATATTAAAACTTCATCAAATGCAACACCATCTAAAGAATGGCTAGGATTTGTTAAAACATCTCAAGCTAAAAATAAAATTAAATCATTCTTTTCTAAACAAGATAAGGAACATTATATTGGTCTTGGTAAAGAATTACTTGAAAAAGAAATTAGGAAGAGAAAACTTAGTATTAGTGATGTTTTGTCACCAGAACATATTAAAAAATTAATAACTGATTTAAAATTAGAAGATCTTGATGATATCTATTTATCTGTAGGATCATTGCGTTATACACCAACATTTATAATCAATTCAATATATGAAGATAAAAAAGATGTATCTGATATTTTAATTAAGAAGATAGATAAGTTCTCTACTAAAAATAATATAGATCATAATAGTGATATTATAGTTAGTGGTGCAAGTAATATCAAAGTAAGTTTAGCTAAATGTTGTAATCCGATTAAAAATGATGATATTATAGGATATATCACAAAAGGACAAGGTATATCAGTTCATTTAAAAAGTTGTCCAAATATTAAAAACGAAACTAATAGATTAATTGATGTTTCATGGAATGATGACAATAATAATGATTATATTGCTAATATTAAAATTGTTGTTGATTCAAGTAATTCTAAATTACTGGATATTATTGCAATTTGTTCAACCAGAAATGTAATTGTTGATTCTATTAAAACAAAAAAAGATGACATAGATACAATTTATTACTTAGCTTTAAAAGTTAAAAATACAAACGAACTTGATTCAGTTATTGTTTCACTAGATAATTTAACTTATGTAAAGAAAATTGAAAGGACGTTTAATTAATGAAAGTTTTAGTTCAAAGATCAAATAATGCTAGTTGTACAGTTGATAGTAAATTGGTTAGTAAAATTGATTCTGGTTTAGTATTATTTGTTGGATTTACTAATAATGATGATGAAAATATAATTGATTATATGGTAAATAAAGTTATAAATTTAAGAATATTCGAAGATGAAAATAACGTTATGAATAAATCAATATTAGACTATGGTGGTGAAATTCTTTCGATATCTCAATTTACTTTATATGCAGATACTAAAAAGGGTAATAGGCCATCATATATTAATGCATTATCTGGGGATAAAGCAATTGAATTATATGAGTTATTTAGCAAAAAATTAAATGAACATGTTAAAACATATTCTGGAGTATTTGGTGCTGATATGAATATTAATCTAGAAAATGTAGGTCCAACAACAATTATTTTAGAAAAAGAAAATGAATAAATAATAATAATATGTAAATAAAGAAAAGTAGTATTTATTACTTTTCTTTTTTGTGCTATAATCTATAATAGGTGATGATATATGTTTACTGAAAGTTCAGGAAGTATGTATGAAGAAATAGAAAATGCTAGAAAGAAAAAGCTAAGAAAAAGATATATAATGAAAAAAAGAATTATTGCAATAGTAATTCTAGTTTTAATTGTATTATATTTAGGTTTATTTTTAAATGATATTAGAAGATTCCATAAAGGAGAAAAACCATTAATAACTATTAGTCAAAAAGTAAAAGAATATGACGATGGAAAGGTTGAAACATATACTTCTTTAGGTTGGGTATTTAGATATTATTTAAGAGAAACAATTAATCAAAATGAAATTGCTCCTATATGGTCCCCAATAAAAAAAGATAATGAATTAAATAGAACAATTATAGATCAAGATTTACCTGAATTAGAAACAAATTACACAATACCAGATAATATATCTAAAAAAGAAAAGGAAAAAGGAGTTTTATTCTTTTATGATAAAGATGAAAATCTACTTGGAACATATAAATGTGTATTATCAGAAAATGATTGTGAGGTAGCAACATCTGCAGTATTAGATGAAGATAATAACGTAAGAGATTATAACACTAAAATGGATATTATAAATAATAGGTATGTATTTATTAAAGAAGTTAAGAATGCTAATACTCAAGCAGAAGAAAAACATGTATATTTATATGATATAAATGCTAAACATTTAATTGCAGGATATCAAGATGTCAGATATACAACTTTTTATACAGATGATAACAATAAAACTCATGGACTGATAGATAATACTAAATTTATTATTAAAAAGAATGATTTATGGGGTATTGATGAAGTATTAAAAGGAAGAATAACTCACTTTGAAGAATGTAAATACCAATATATTGGATATAATACTGAAACTAATCTTTATGTATTTGAAACTGCTAAAGATAACTGGGGAACAAATAAATGGATAGCATTTGATGCAAATAAAAAACTTTATACTGCACCAATTAATGAAAAAATAGATAGTTTTTATTATAAAAACGATAGAATTTATCTATTAGCTTATGTTAAAAATGAAACTACTGGAAAGAAAAATTATTTATTATATAATCAAGAAGGTGAAAATGTTTTAGTAAAAGAAGACATTGATGATTTAAAAGCTTATGATAAATTTTTAGTATATACTAAAGATCAATACTTATATTTAATAGATTATGATGGAAAAGAATTGATATCATCAATTAAATTAAATTTTATTCCAAATCAAACAAGAATAAAACAATATTATGTAAGAATAATTGGTAGTACTTTAATAATATCAACTCCAAAAGAACAAACTAAAACTCACTTAACAGATGAATATTACTATGATATAAATAATTGGACGCTTACTAAAACAAGGACAAACGTAAAAGAAACTACTGAATAATATATTTACATTAAAAGACTTAAAAGAACTTTAAGTCTTTTAATATCTTAAAAAAAGTATTATAATATTAATAATATTTATATATAAGAAATGAGTTGATATTTGTGATTGCAAAACAAAAAGGAATGATTGATATTTATGGAGATTATGCAAAAAATTGGCAATATGTTGAAGATGCTATAAGATCTGTATTTGAAAAATATAATTATGATTATATTAGAACTCCTATTTTAGAGGCTACTGAGTTATTTCATCGTGGTGTAGGTGATTCCACTGATATAGTTACTAAAGAAACTTATGATTTTATTGATCGAGGTGATAGAAACGTTACATTAAGACCTGAAGGTACTGCAGGTGTAGTAAGAGCATACATTGAAAATAAAATGTATGGGGATGCTTCACAACCTAAAAAGTTATATTATATGGGAACCATGTATAGATATGAAAGACCACAATCTGGAAGATTAAGAGAGTTTTCTCAATATGGATGTGAAGTTATTGGAACTAACGATCCTGCAATTGATGCTGAAGTAATTTCTATTCCAGTTAATTTATTTAAACTTATTGGTTTAAAAAATGTTAAAGTTAAAATTAATTCATTAGGTGATGATGAAACAAGAAAAAAATATCATGATGCTTTAAAAAATTATTTAGAACCATATATGAATGATTTATGTGAAGATTGTAAAAACAGATTTGAAAAAAATCCATTAAGAATACTAGATTGTAAAGTAGATGGAGAAAAAGATGTAATTAAATCTGCACCTAAAATAATTGATTATTTATCTGATGAAGCTGAAGAAAGATTTAATAATGTAAAAATGTATTTAGATGCTATGGCAATAGATTATGAAGTGGATCCTAACATTGTTAGAGGATTAGATTATTATAATCATACAGTTTTTGAAGTTGTAGTTGATATTAAAGAAATGGGTAATGCTGCCGTTTTAGCAGGTGGTGGAAGATATAATAAACTAGTTGGAGAATTAGATGGCCCAGAAGAATCTGCAATTGGTTTTGCTGGTGGTTTAGATAGATTATTACTTGCTTTACAAGAAGCTGATGTAAAATTAAATATTAAAGATGAATTAGATGCATTTATTATGTATGTATCTGATAGTGAAAAAGAATATGCGGTTAGTTTAAATCAAGTACTTAGATTAAATGGCTTTAGATGTGATATGGAATATATGTCAAGAAATTTAAAAGGACAATTTAAACAAGCAGATAGACTTAAAGCAAGATTTTTAATAATTCTTAATGATGAAGATATTAAAGAAGGAAACATTAAAATTAAAGATAATTTAACTAAAGAAGAAAAAGTGGTTACTGAAGCCGAATTAATTGATTTTTTAGATATGAATATGTAAAGAAATGAGTGAATATAATGAGTAAATTTACTAAAGAAATGGTAGATAGTTATGCTGATAAATTACTTATTGGATTAACTGATGAAGAAAATAAAATGGTATTAGATGAATTTGATGTAATTGATAAAGATATTGATATAATAAATACAATAGATGGTATTGAAAATATTAAACCAATGACTCATGCGTTAGACTATCAAGTAATTGAAAATTTAAGAGATGATATACCAAGTATTTCACCAAATATTGATGATTTACTATCAAATGCAAAAAGTAAAATTGGTAGAGAAATTGAAGTTCCGAAAGTTGTAGGTGAAACAAATGCTTAATCATTTATCTATTGAAGAATTACATCAAAAATTAATCAAAAAAGAAATTACAGTTGAAGATTTAGTAAATGAATCTATTAAATTAAGTAAAGAATTACAAGATTCGTGTAATGCTTTTGATTTTATAATTGAAAATCCAAAGAATTACGGAGTAACTGATAATTTATTATCAGGAATTCCTTATGGTGTTAAAGCAAATTATTCAACTAAAAATATTCTTTCTAGTGGATCATCTAATACATTAAAAGATTATGTACCATTTTTTGATGCAACTGCTATAAAAAAATTAAATGATGCTCATGCAATTATTGTTAATAAAACCGCTATGGATGAATTTGGTATGGGTGGAACTGGAACAACTTGTAGAACAGGTACCGTAAAAAATCCTTGGGATAATACAAGAATGACTGCTGGATCATCAGCTGGATCAGCTTGTGCTGTTGCTTACGGAGTATATCCATATGCTCTAGGAACTGATACTGGAGATTCAATTAGAAAACCTGCAGCATATTGTGGAATTGTTGGTTATAAACCAACATATGGCATGATTTCTAGATATGGTGTTTTTCCTTTTGCTTCATCACTTGATCATTGTGGAGTTTTAACAAGAAACGTTAAAGATGCTGCAATTGTAGTAGATAATATGAAAGGTATTGATGAAAATGACATGACTACATGGAATTCATCTAATATTAATTTATATAAATCTATTACAGGTGAAGTAAATAATAAAAAACTATGTTACATAAAGGAAATATGCGATATTTCAAATTATGATAATCCAAGTGATGAATTAGTAAGTCACTTAAATAATTTTAAAGAAAAAATTGAATTAATAAGAAGTAATGGTATTGAAGTTGATGAAGTATCAATTGATAAAAAATTACTTAATACTGTAGCATCTGTATATGTTGTTCTTTCATGTGCTGAAGCAACATCTAATATGTCAAATCTAACTGGTATTATATTTGGTCCTAAAGGTGAGGGTGAAGGAGTATTTGATCAAATAAAAGATCATCGTACAAAAGGATTTTCACCTCTTATTAAAAGAAGATTTGTTATTGGATCTTATGTACTTCAAAGAGAAAACCAAGAAAGATATTTTAAGAATGCTCAAAGAGTTAGAAGATTAATAGTAGATGAATGGGATAAGTTATTTAAGAAATATGATGGAGTTATATTACCAGTTGGTTCTGGCCCTGCAAAAAAATTAGATGATGATTCTAATACATTAGCAAACGGAACAACAATACTAGAAGAACATTTACAAATTGGTAATTTTGGTGGTTTTCCATCAATTACAATACCAGATGGATTTATAAATAATTTACCAGTTGGATTAAATATTACTGGTAAAAGATATGATGATGCAAATGTACTTAATATTGCTTATAAAATTGAATCACTAATGGATTATAAAAATCAAATAGCAGAAAGGAAGTAAAAATATGGAAGAAAAATTACATGTTGTTATTGGTCTTGAGATGCACTGTGAATTAAAATCTAATTCTAAAGTTTTTTCAACTGGTAAAAATTCATATTCTGATACTGCAAATGAAAATATATCTCCAGTTGATATGGCATTTCCAGGAATACTTCCAGTCTTAAATAAATATAGTGTTGAAGAAGCATGTAAAATGGCTAGTATATTACATTGTGATATTACAAAATATATGTTATTCGATCGTAAACATTATTTTTATCCAGATTTACCAAAAGGTTATCAAATTACTCAATGTACAAGACCAGTTGGTATTAATGGATATATTGAATATGATTTAAGTAATGAGATAAAAAGAGCTGATATAACAGATATTCATCTTGAAGAAGACGCCGCAGCACTAGATCATATGCATAATACTTCAACAATAGATTATAATAGAGCAGGTGTTCCTTTACTTGAAGTAGTTACTGAACCATGTTTTAGATCAGCCGAAGAAGCTATTGCTTTTTTAGAAAATATGATTAAGATTTATCAATATACAAATATATCTGATGCGGATACTAAAAGAGGACAAGTAAGATGTGATGTAAATATATCTCTTGCAAATGAAAATAATGAATATGTAACACCTAGGGTTGAAGTTAAAAACGTTAATTCATTAAGTAATATATATAATACAATTAAATATGAAGAAAAAAGGCAAAAAAATGCTTATTTAAATCACACTGAAGAATTAGTTCAAGAAACCAGAAGATATGATGAAGAATCTAATACAACTATTCGAATGAGAACTAAGGTTGATGCAATAGATTATAAATATTTTGTTGAACCTAATATTCCTCCATATGAAATATCTAGTGATTTACTTGATAAAATAACTAAAGAAATTCCAGAATTACCATTATCAAGAAAACAAAGATATTTAAATGAATATAATCTAACGTTAGAGGATGCTAATACATTAATAAAAAACAAAGAAATATCTGACTATTATGATGAATGTATTAAATTAGGTATTGATAAAATACAAGCTGCAAATTGGGTTACAGTAAATATATTAGGTGAATTAAACAAAGATAATTCAAGTATTAAAGATTTTTATATTACACCAATCTATTTAAAGCAAATAATAGATTCAATTAATAATAATACTATTTCATCAAAACAAGCTAAAGAAATATTTAATAAATCTATTGTTGATAAAAAAGAACCAAAAGAATATTTGAAAGAAAACGCTCAAATATCTGATGAATCATATTTAAGAGATTTAATTAATAAAATTGTAGAAAATAATTTAGAACAAAAGCAAGCATATCTTAACGGTAGAACTAATCTATTTGATTATTTTGTAGGACAAGTAATGAAAGAAACTAAAGGTAAAGCAAATCCAAATATGACAAAAGAAATATTAAATGAAGTATTAAATAAATAAATTTAATACTTTTTATTTGATTAGTTTTACATTTAATTATTAAAATGATATACTTATAATAGTGAAGGTGATAGTAGTGAAACATACTAAAAGAAATAGTTTAATTATATTAATTATTACAATTTTAGTTTTAGTTTTTATTTTAAAAGATGATTATTATGAAATTATGAATCATTTAAAACATGCTAATTTATTGTGGTTATTTATATCAATAGCATTATATTTTATTTATTTTTTATTTGATCAATTATCATTACATAATATTATTAGACAATATAATGATAAGTTTAAGTTTCAATTTTCTTTATATTTAGGAATTATAACTAAGTTCTTTAATGGTATTACACCACTAGCAACTGGTGGGCAACCAATGGAAGTATATGAAATGCATAAAAAGGGCATTAGTTATTCAAATGGAGCTAATATCGTTATACAAAATTATATTGTATTTCAAATTGCTTTAGTATTTTGGGCAATTGTATCAATTATATTAAATCAAGTTTTACATTTATTTGAATATATACCAATTCTACAACAATTAACTGTTATTGGATTCATTATTAATTTTGTTATTTTAATTGTTTTATTTATGATCAGTTTTTCTAAAAATTTTAATAGAATATTAGTTACATTTTTTATAAATATTGGTTCTAAATTAAAAATAGTAAAAGATAAAGAAAAATCGTTAATTAAATGGAATGAAAAATGTAGTGAATATTATGAAAACGCTAAGGTATTATTAAATAACAAAAAAACATTATTTAAATGCATCATTTATCAAGTAATATCATTATCAATATTTTATGTATTACCATTATTTATAGCGTGGTCATTAAATCTTGGAGATAATTTAAATGTAATAAATTCAATTGCGGCATCATCATACATTTATGTAATGGGTTGCTATGTTCCAATTCCTGGTGCTAGTGGTGGTATGGAATATGCATTCTTAGGATTCTTTGGAAACTTCTTAAGTGATGCTCCATTAAAAGCACTACTTATTATGTGGAGATTTATGACTTATTATATACCAACTATTATAGGTGCATTAATCTTTAATATATTTAATAATCAAGAAAATGATAAAAATAATGTAAAGTAAATGTACAAATTTCAATTTAAAAAAAGGAAATTAAGGATTTACCTAGAATAATAATAGTAGAGGGACTAATTAATTATTTATAATTATTAGTCCTTTTATATTGAATAAAAATGTTGAAAATTGTGATTAGAAAGGAGTAATATTATGTTTAATATGAATATTCCAATAGATGAATATATCGATAAAACTTTTAAAATTCGTGAAGAAGAAATGGTTTGTTTACCAAAAAGAATCAATGATAATAGAAAAACAATTAATATTTCTATTCCGTCAAAAGAAATAAATATTGATAATACTATTATTGATGCGTTAACAGATGGTTTTATCAATGGATATATTGAAAGTCATAAAGATATTACAAAAGATTTATTAAAGTTAGATTATTCTTATGATGATATTAATTATATAACTGGATTATCTTTTGAATCAATATATAAAATTGAAAATGAATTATAAGACTATTTTTATAGTCTTTTTTTCATATTTCGACAAAATTTAATGTAAATTATTGTTAAAGTATATTTGGTGGTTTAAATGAGAGAATTTTATATATTTTATATTAACAATGAATTTAAATATAATATTAAATTAGATCCATATATTTTATATAAAGTTTTTGAAGAATTGCATAATATTAATAAAATTGATATGAAATATGGTGTAAATATATATAATAATATAACTAAACCAATAAATAAAAAATTTATGAATAATAAAATATATAATGAATATAAAAATAATGATTCATATACTAAATTTATGAATAATCATAGGTATAATGATTATTATAGTAATGAAAAATCACTATTAATAGTTAAAAATTCATATATTAAATTAGATACTTCATCAATTAATTCTTCATTTTTAAAATCATTACAAAAGTTTAAAAACTTATTTGTATGTGATTTTAATAATAAAGATTATTTTTGGGTAGAAAGTATTGCTTAAATAATAAAATAATAGTAAAATTATTTTAAGGAGATGATATTATGTTACATGATATATTATTAATTTTATTAGGTTTAATTATTGGTCTTATTATAGGTTTTTTTGTAGCAAGACATTTAATGAAAAAACAATTAACTGATAATCCACCAATCAATGAAAAAATGATTGAAGCAATGATGTCTGGTATGGGAAGAAAACCATCTCAAAAACAAGTTAGACAAATAATGAATCAAATGAATAGATATAAATAACATATCTATTTTTTATTTACACATAAATATGTAAATAATAATATTCTTTCTATAAATAATTATTAATTACTGATAAAATATTATTAAGAAAGTAGAAGATTATATGAAGGTAAATAAGTTTATTATAATTAGTATTTTATTTATATTTTTTTCATTATTAATTATGGATAAAGCATTTGCGTATAACATCCCATTAACAATAGATTCAAATGGTAATATAACGCATAATTTCAGTAAGGTTACTGTTGATGATATTCCATCAAAAGAATATATAGTTAATTCATATGAACTAAATAATAATAAACTAACTTTAAAATCAGCAAGCGATAGATATTATTTAGACATAAATAAAGAATTAGTAATTAACTCTACCAATAATGTTAATTTATATATGACATATACTAATCATAATTTGACAATCGATACAGAAAAAGAAGTTAGTATCGGTTTATTAGAAGATACAACAAATTCTAAAAAATTAACTATTAAAAATGCAAAAATAAATAAAAATGGTTGTTTGCTAAAGAATTTTCTCAATCTAAATTTAGAAAATGTTGAAGGTTCTATTAGTAATTATCAACCATCATCTTCAAATAATGTTGATGCCTCATTAACAATTAAAGATTCTAATATTATTTTTCAAACTTCTTATAGTATTAAAACATTAAATATTGATAACTCTATAGTGGATTTGGGTGTATTAAATGGGAATGATTTAAAATTTAATATAAATAAATCTACAATAAGATTTAATGCGTTGTATCCAAATCAGAAAAAGAAAACAACTAGTATTATTAAAGAAAGTGAAATTAATAAGGGTACAATAATGCCTCGATCAGATTATTTAACAACGATAGATATTGAAGATTCTACAATAAATAATACTTCAATTTACTATTCCTATATAATAGCAAATAATAGCAATCTTAATTTTTCTCCATCGTTTTCAGTTAATGATTTTAAGAATTCAACAATTAATTTTAATAATATTAATGTAGTTGGATTAAATCTTGATAATTGTGAAGTAAATGCAGATTTAATTTATTTGCAAACACAAGATAAAGCAATTAGTTCATATGTTATGAAAAACTCTAAAATCAATATTAAAAATGCATTTCAATTTATATTAAATGCTGATAGTTCATATGAAAATATTGAAATAAACGCGCCACAAGGATTTGTTTATATTGGTCAATCAAGTATTAAAAATTCTACAATTAAAGCACTTAGATATGGTAGTGCAAATTCAAATCAAGAAAGCACAATAGAAAATTCTACAATTAAAGCAAACGAATTTTGTTTAAGTTGTGGTGGTGGTAAATATAACATTATTAATTCTAATATAAATACTTCTTCGTTTGAAGCAGGAAATGCATATATTAATATCTTAAAATCAAAAATAATATCACATAATTACTCGATTTTTAAATTATTAAATTTTAAGCATAGCTATTTTTTAACTGACATTGACGAAAACAATAATACTGGAAAATCAAATGTACGTATATTAAATTATGATAATAGCATTGATTTCATTGTTACAGATTTAAAAAACAATATTATAGAACCAAACGATAAAGGAATAAGTTGTGATTCACAATATCCTGAACTTTGTAATAATAGTGTTTTCACTGAATATAGCAATGTATTATTAAGAGATAAATTAAATATAACATTTAAAATAGTTAATGGTAAATGGAGTGATGGTACAACAAATGATATAGTTTTAGAAAAATATGCTTTTGATAAACTTTTAGAAGAAGATATACCAAAAAATATGATACCAAATGATGGT